>DASYMB010000357.1:0-23398 GCA_036009285.1 Pyrinomonadaceae bacterium
CATCGTAAGCGTGCCAACCTTATAAAGGTCAGCGGGCCCGGCATCCGGTGTGGTATTGGTAACTTCCGCGCGAACGGTGATACACCCAAGCAGCTTCTCTTCAGTGGCCAGCGCAGCCTCAACTGCCGCAACCGAGCGCGGCCGTCCCACGGCGAGCGGTACGACTGTCTCGGGAAAAAGCGTAGTGTTTTGCAAAGCCAGAACCGCAATCTCGAATGGCTGGCCCGCCGGACGTTCTGCCGCCGGCTGAGCTGCTCTCGTGGTCGACTGCTCGGCTCTCTTAACTTCGATTACGGAACCTGCTGTTTCCTGTGTCTCTGGCATTGTCTTAGTCTTTCCTAATCCTTGTGTTGCCCGCGCGCTACTTGCAGCGCAGGTTGATAATCAACAACCCGTCGCGATAGTCGTGCCGCAGCGAAGCGTCTTCGATGGAGCAGGGAAACTGAATGGTCTTCTCAAAGCGACTGTAAGTGATCTCCATCTGCTGATAACTAAACCCTTCTTTGATCAACGTGTCTCGACGACAGCCGCGAATTCTTAAACTCGAGTGCTCCAGCTCTATCTCGAGTTCATCGGAGCAGATGCCGGCGAGATCCACTTTTACGATCCAGCCATCATTGCTGCGGTAGACGTCGGCAGCGGGGTTCCACAGTCGACCTGAAGGTCTGACACGATGGGCGACGGTTAACAAAGCAACCTGACGATTCCGGTTTGACATAATTAGATAGCTACAGGATAAGGGAAATCCCGGCGGCTTGAAAGCGAGCAGCCCCTTGCCGGGTCAAAGTTACCAGCCCGCGCGTGTGATGGGTCATAGCGCCCATTCGAACTGAGGGGCACCAGAATAAATCCGAGACCACTGCCACAAACCAGGTGCTGGAAACGCGATAACCCGTTGGAGACCGCAATTCACCTGCCACCGGTGCGTCGGGCAAGTTTAGCGCGCTCCAATTTCAACTTCAGCGATCAACTGCACCCGTGATGTTATCTCCAGCGTGCCGACTTCTATCGGAGTTGACTCTGCTTTCATTACCCGCATCGTGTCCATCTGGTTCGCGTACAGCGGGCGCGGTCTTTCGACGCCCTCCTCCTGCACCTCAACCACTCGTACTACGCGCCCACCCAGCGCCGTAGCAATCACCTGGGCCTTGCCGATCGCTTCACGAGTGGCTTCGGCCAGTGCCTGATCACGCGCCGGTCGATCCTTTCTCAAGGTGAATGCTATTCCCGCCACGTCATTCGCGCCTGCCAACGCGGTTGCGTCGATAACCGCGCCTACTTTAGTTAAGTCCGGCATGGTTACGGTCACGCTGTTGCGCGCTTCGTATCCGGTTATCGTCGGCGGTTGGCCCTCTTTGTAAACTCTGAGCGGCTGCAGGCTGTAACCGCTGGTCTTAACTTCCGCGCCCGCACCCGCCGCGCTCTTGAGTGCGCGTACAACTGCATCGCTTTTGTTAGCGTTCTCCTGTTGTGCGTCTAACGCGCGTCGTCCCTGGGTTACTACCGAGACTGTCAGAATCGCGGTGTCCGGTTGTGCGTTAACGATCGAGTCGCCGGTTACCAACACCCTGGTTAGACCTCGTGACTCGTTTTGATTTCCGGAGCCGCCGGCTGCTAAAGGGCGCATCGTTCGCACTTCAAACGGAGTGCCCTCCATGAAAGTGGTCATTACGTCGGGTTTGGTTTCGCCGACTGCCTCCACTTCATTGCCTGCCGCAAACCATTTCTCATTCTGAAAACGTTGTGCGTTGAGGATTAGATATTTTTGATTGCCCGCCGCAATCACCCAGCCGCCAGGCTCCACCGTCCTTTGCAGCCGCCCGCTCACGGTAATTTCTTTTGCAAATACCGGCGTCGTCAGCAGCGCCAGAAGCGCAACCGCGCCGAGTATTGTTTTTAGTCTTTTGCTCATGCGAACTCCTCTCCCTTACTAATATCGCCTAATATCGCGCCCAGATATTCCATGGGCTATCCCGATAGCGCGCGTCACCAAGAACGAATGCCACGGCTCACTCTTGTTGGAGTTAGTCATTGCATTTTGGCTACAAATACTGTTTTGTTACGATTCACGCAATGCAACCAATCGATACTAGCGACGAGGATTCCGAGCCGGCGGCCGCACTCCAGAGAGTTTTTGAAGCCGGTCGCGTCGAAGATTTACCTCGCGGGAACTGCAAAACGATCGAACTTTCGGGTGGACGCGAACTCGCTCTCTACAACGTCAACGGCGAATTCTATGCCACCGAAAACTTCTGTCCGCACAAGGGTGCGCCTTTAGCCGCCGGCATTTTGTGTGACTATGTGATCGAATGCGACCGGCACGGCTGGCAGTTTGACGTGCGCACCGGCGAGTGTCTGACGGTGCCGGAGCAGATTGAGACTTTCGAGGTTGTGGTTCAGGACGGTCTAATTAAGATTGTTGCTTGAGCGTGAAAGGCCTGGACTAGATTTTCCATTTCTCATTTGTCATTTTTCATGGGACTCCGAGTTTTTCGCCAGCGAAGTCCGGGCAGGCAGGAATGCCTTATCCTACTCGCCGTCGTGTCCGATAGCTTCAACCGGACAACAAAGCAGCGCCTCTTCACACGCAGCGCGCTCTTCTTCCGTTAACGGTTGTTGATACACAAACGAATAACTGTTGGCGTCCGAGCGGCGAAAGTTTTGCGGCGCCGTGTCGCGACAGACGTCGCAGTCGATACACGACGAGTCGACGTAGTAAGCGCCAGGTACGTTTTCGGTAACCCGATCACTCCGGTCTGGCAATGATCCCTCCCGGATGAATTGATGGAAGATTGAGGATAGGAAACATCATCTGTGGATCACGTTTTGTGAACGGTGATCGTGGCAGCGCCAACTATACCGACTTTAAGAAACAACCCGCAAGTGTGCAGCCGCCGCAGAACGAACACATTCGCCGCTCTTTAAATCAAAAAAAGAGTTGGCAAAAAGCGAAGCATGCTGTAAGAATGCTGTTCATCAAATAACTAGATAAACGACCGAAGCTCCTTACCCCCCGAACGAGTTGGTCCGGCTAAGTTTTTTTCTTGCAGCATCGCTACGCTCAAAAGATTTTCGCGGCGCTGCAACTGAGCGTTCACTATCAAATGAGCTGAAGCAGCTCCGCGCTACGCCGTTGTCCGGGGAAACAGTGTTTCGCGAGGCTCTCTTGTCCCCGATTCCAAGGAGGAAAGTAATGAAATCTACTCACAAAAAATCGATCAGCACGAAACGATTGTCCGCTTTCTCGCTGCTGTTCGCGGCGTTGCTGGCAGGCACCTTTTATGTCAGCAGCAATAAAGTTTCTGCCAACCATCCGGTTTTTGTCGAAGGCAATTGCGACAGTCCCGTGCCGGGAACTACGCTTGTTTCGCCAGGCACGTGTGGCGACTTCGATGGCGATGGCAGGATCGGCACGGCTGAAGACACCGATGGCGCCGATCGCATTTTCGGCACGCTCAACGCCGCGTTAGGACCAGGCACCGGCGCCGCGGCGGGCACTGGCGCGAACTTCAATGGAACCATAACAATCGTGGCGAACGGACGCTTCGCTGAAACACTGTTTATTGGTCAATCCGGTTTTTTCCCCGGCCAGGGAACGGCAAATCCGGGTAACGTGACGATCGAAGCAGCTCCGGGAGTCAACGCCGAAATCGATGCCGTGCTCCAGGGCGATCCTGCGGGCGGGAACACCTCGCGCCAAAACAGCATTGGCATATTCATCCTTTATCCCGCCGGGTTCAATGGCATGGTTACGCTGCGCAACCTTACCATCCGCAATTTCGCTGAGGGAGTTGCCGCCGCCTTGAGCTCTCGAGTTAACATCGACCGCTGTCGCATCGAGAACAATATCAATTTCGGTATACACCTGATCGACAACAGTCTGTTGACGCTTACTAACTCTACTGTCACCGCAAATGGACGGCGGATCGCGGGTGGTGTTAGCAACACTGCGACTCCGGGCCATGGTCTGGCAGCGGATGGCGCCGGCACGCAGGTGCGAATTTCCGATACCACATTCGCTCACAATGTCGGCGCCGGCATTTCCGCGGGCGGTCCGGCCTCGAATGTTGTGCTCTTTAAAGTAGGGACCTACTTCAATGGCACGAACATCGCCGGCGCAGTCACGACTGCTCCCAATCCCAACTCTGCCAACTAGAATTGATGATGAACAGTGCTGACCAAAAAGCCTGGTTGAAGATAGCTGCAACTTCTTCAACCAGGCTTTACTATTCAAAGACTTTTCTACTTCTACGGATGCGTCATCTCTTCCGGCTTCACATACTTGTCAAAATCCTCACCACTCAGGAAGCCGAGCGCGATAGCGGATTCGCGTAAACTGATTCCTTTCTGGTGCGCATTCTTCGCCACTTGCGCCGCCTTGTCGTAACCGATGTGCGGATTCAATGCCGTGACCAGCATCAAAGACTCTTTCAAGTATTCGTCAATTTGATCCCGATTCAGAGCGATGCCGGCGATGCAATACTCGACAAAGCCATGCGAGGCGTCGTGCAGCAAACGGATCGAGTGCAGAAAATTGTGAATCATGACCGGCTTGAAGACGTTTAACTCAAAGTTTCCCTGCGAGCCCGCAAAAGTTACAGCCGTGTCGTTGCCAAACACTTGCACGCACACCATCGTCATCGCCTCGCTCTGGGTTGGATTAACCTTACCCGGCATGATCGATGAGCCGGGTTCATTCTCAGGAAGAATCAATTCGCCCAATCCGCAACGCGGTCCCGAAGCGAGCCAGCGAATGTCGTTGGCAATTTTCATCAGCGAAGCGGCGAGCGTTTTGAGAGCGCCGCTGGCGAAGACGATCTCATCGTGAGCTGAGAGCGCGGCAAACTTGTTTGGATGTGATTTAAACGGCAGGCCCGTCAGTTCGGCAATTTTCCGGGCAGCGCGTGCTCCAAATTCCGGATGAGAATTGAGCCCGGTGCCCACCGCGGTACCGCCAATCGCCAAATCGTAGAGACCGGGTTGGGCCAGTCTTAGCCGCTCGATGTCGCGTTCGACGAGGTTGGCCCAGCCGGACATTTCCTGGCCCACCGTCAAAGGCGTCGCGTCCTGCAGGTGCGTGCGGCCAATTTTAACTACATCCTTAAACTCCTCAGCCTTCGCGGCAATCGCCTTATGCACGTTTTGAATTGCGGGGATGAGCTGATTCAATTGCTCGGCGCCGGCGATGTACATCGCGGTTGGAAAAGTATCGTTCGACGACTGCGACATGTTGACGTCGTCGTTTGGATGAATCGGTTGCTTGCTGCCCAACACCCCGCCGGCCATCTCAATCGCGCGATTCGAGATCACCTCGTTAGCGTTCATGTTGGTCTGCGTACCGCTGCCCGTTTGCCAAACGCGCAACGGAAAATGCTCGTCAAGTTTGCCTTCGATCACTTCGTCGCAGGCAGCAACGATCAGCTTGGCCTTTTCAGGCAGGAGTTTACCCAACTCCTGATTCACGAGCGCCGCGGCCTTTTTTAATATGCCGAGGGCGCGAATCATCTCGCGCGGCATCTTGTCGTCGCCGATGTTGAAGTGGAGCAGGCTACGCTGGGTCTGCGCGCCCCAATACTTATCCGCCGGCACTTCAATCTCCCCCATGGAGTCGCTCTCGATGCGCGTGCCGGTGTTTGATTTTTTCTGTTCGCTTGCGTCGGCTGACATTGGTGGTGTGCGGTCTAGAATCCTGCCGCTCTCTCGATGTGAAATTGGTATGCGAGCGCCGTGTTGGTTAGAGTTTTCATGAGCCTTAGCCTCGCTGATTCTACAACACGTGACCCTGAGCTTAAACCTCGCGTGAGCGTGTTATGCGTTAACCGTAGGGTTCTCGCCCATTTCGGCAGGATTTCACTCCGCTTCGCGCCTGAACCTTGTAACACGCGCCCACGTACGATAAAGTTTGGACCATAGTCCGTCACAATTTCTGTCTAAGTCCTCTAAGAAGAAGGTTGCTGAGAAGTTAGAATGTCTTCCCCTGACTCAAACTCAACTACAACCGCTCCGCTCGTGCGCCAGAGGGAGCTGATCGAGGCCAAGCGCGAGCGCGATGAGGCGTTGGCAGCGCTGCGCGAAGCTAATCGCAAGATTAGCAACATCCTCGAGAGCATTACCGACTTGTACTATCAACTAGATCGCCAATGGCGGTTCACTGATATCAACCGGATGACCGTGTCGCGACTTGGCAAAAGTCGGGAGGAGTTACTGGGTAAGGTCATCTGGGAAGTCTTTCCGAACGCGGTCGGTTCTGATCTGTATCCACAGTTTCATCGTGCCCTTGAACAAATGGTTCCGGTCCACTTTGAGCTCGCCTCGAAAATAGTCTTGGGAGCTTGGTTTGAAGCTCGCGCCTATCCGTCGTCGAGCGGTCTCTCCGTCTATCTTCGCGACATCACCGAGCGCAAAGCTGCGGAACTAACAAACAGTCTGCTGGCGGGAATAGTTGAATCGTCAGACGATGCGATCATCAGCAAGGACCTCGATGGAATTATTAACAGTTGGAACAAAGGGGCCGAGCGTATTTTCGGTTACACCGCAGCGGAAGCAATAGGCCAGCCTGCCACACTTCTTATTCCTCCCGATCGCCTTGATGAAGAGCCGACTATTTTGAACAAGCTCCGACACGGTGAGCGAGTCGATCACTATGAAACTGTCAGGCGGCGCAAGGATGGCAGCACGATAGACATCTCGCTGACGGTTTCCCCGATAAAGAATGTGGAAGGCAAGGTCATTGGCGGGTCGAAGATCGCTCGAGATATCAGCGAGCGCAAACGGGTCGAACGACAAACCAATTTTCAGGCGCACTTGTTGGGCGCCGTGGAACAGGCTGTGATTGCCACCGATCCCAACGGCACTATTGTTTACTGGAATTCGTTTGCTGAGAAACTTTATGGCTGGGCCGCGGCGGATGCGCTAGGGGCCAACGTGATCGAAATCATGCCGGCTGAGGCCACGCGCGAACAAGCCAGGGAAATCATGTCGCTCTTGAGCGCCGGGAAGAGTTGGTCAGGGGAAATGCTGGTGCGCCGGAAAGACGGTGCCGTTTTCCCTGCCATGATCACTGACTCCCCGATTTTCGGTGAACAGGATGAATTGGTCGGGGTGGTTGGCGTTTCTATTGACATCAGTCAACGCAAACATGCGGAAGCTGAACGCGAACGCCTGCTTGAGAGCGAACGAGCGGCGCGAGCTGAAGCCGAACAGGCCAACCGGGTGAAGGACGAATTTTTGGCGACCCTTTCCCATGAATTACGCAATCCGCTCAATGTGATTCTTGGTTACGCGGAAGTTTTGTTGCGCAGCGATGAGGCGAAAGCGTCGCCGTTTGTCAGACGAGCTGCTGAGATACTCAAACGCAACGCTTTGGCCCAATCGCGCTTGGTGCGTGACCTGCTCGATCTCTCTCGCCTTCATATAGGCAAACTCTCGCTCAACCTGGAAGTGGTCTCGCTCCGAACAATAATCGATAACGCTGTGGAGACAGTGAGGGGCGATGCCGCCTCAAAGCAGATCGATATCAAACTTGACGCAACCGACGACGTAATTTTCGTGAGTGCTGATCCATTGCGGCTGGAGCAGGTGATTTGGAACTTGCTGAACAATGCGGTGAAGTTCACACCGGCTGGCGGAACGGTAATTATTTCCGTTGCCGGCGAGCAGGGAAGCGCGCGCGTAATTGTGGAAGACAACGGCCCCGGCATTGAGCCGGAGTTTCTGCCGCACGTGTTTGAGATGTTCCGGCAGGCCGACGCAAGCAGCAGCCGGCCACACAGCGGTATGGGCATTGGCCTGGCCCTCGTGCAACAGTTGATTGGATTGCATGGCGGGACTGTGGCGGTGGCCTCCACACTGGGCCACGGCGCAAAGTTTACCGTCGAACTTCCAGCGACGACAGAAACGGAAAGGCCGCTGGGTTTTGCGCCGCGTGAAGAAGAAGACGGGTCTTCAATCGTACCTGGTCCACTTTCTGAGATGCGCATTCTGGCCGTAGACGATTCCAGCGATACGGTTGATATGTTGCGTCGGCTGCTAGAAATGGACGACGCTCAGGTGACGACGGCACGCGGCGCCACCGAAGCGCTTGAGATTGCACGCGAGAAAGATTTTGACGTCGTCCTCTCCGACCTTTCCATGCCGCGGATGGACGGCTTTGAATTCGTGCGCCGCTTGCGTGAGATTGAACGCCAAAAGGATGTCCCGGTAATCGCCCTCACCGGTTTCGGCCGCGCCGAAGACGTCGACCGCGCCCAAGCCGAAGGCTTCTTCTCCCACGTCACCAAACCAATCGACATTAATACCCTGGTCGAGATTCTCAGCAAACTCCCCACGACGAACCGATCAGCTACCGCTACAACCCAGAATTGAGAACGCTCCACGATCCACCAAACCTTTCGATTAGCGACCGGTAGATATTTGCCCGCCACCCTCTTTCCAGGCTTTCCAGCCGCCGGCCAGGGAGAAGACGTTGGTGTAGCCCATTTGTTGGAGAACATCGGCGGCGAGGGCCGAGCGGAAGCCACCGCCGCAGTAGAGGATTACTTCCGTTGATTTGTCAGGCACGGTGGCTTCGATGTCGCGTTCGATAATGCCTTTACCGAGGTGGTCGGCGCCGGCAGCGTGCGCGGCTTCCCACTCGTTGTCTTCACGTACATCGATTAGGCGAACACCGCTGTTCGCCTTTATTCGTTCTCTTGTTTCATCGACGGTAATTTCGCGGATGCGGGTCTTGGCATCGTTGACGAGTTTTAGAAATCCTTCAGAATGTTTCATTTCATTTTTCGTTCCGTTAGCTGTGTGTTTTCAGTCTCTGTGCAACCTCTGTGCTCTCCGTGTCTCAGTGGTGAACAAGGGCCCACAGCCACCAAGACGCACGGAGGACACAGAGATTGCACAGAGAGATTCGCCTTCGCCCAATGCCTCAATTGGATGAAATTGCGGCGAATGATTATAATGCCCGTCATTCAGGAAAGCATATAAAACGGCATGAGATGACAACAGTTTTGAGGGAGCGCTCGCTTGCTTCCTCATAACTCGGCACGCATTACTCATCACTGTCTTCAGAGAGGAACGCGAACACATTGGCAGACGAAAAAGACGGTAAGCAAAACGGCGAACAGTTTGACGTGACGATTATTGGCAGCGGCCCGGGTGGCTACGTGGCCGCGATACGCGCCGGACAATTGGGCCTACGGGTGGCGATGGTTGAAAAGGACGCGCGTTTGGGAGGGACCTGTACGTTGCGCGGTTGTATTCCCACCAAGCAGATGTTGATGTCGGCCCATGTGTACGAGCAGATGCAACACGCGGCGGATTTCGGTGTCCAGGCCACGGGCATTCAACTGGCTTTCGCCGACGTGCAAAAGCGCAAAGACAAAGTTGTGCTGAAGAATACCAAAGGCATCGAATACCTGATGAAGAAAAACAAGGTGACGGTTTTCAAGGGCAAGGGAAAACTCGCGCTGCCTGGAAAAGTGGAAGTCACCGGCGCTGACGGTCAAACACAAACTATCGAAACTAAAAACATCATCATCGCCACCGGCTCGGTGGTGCGGCCGATCCCTGGTTTTGAAACCGACGGCGTGCATGTTGTAAACAGCGATCACATTCTGGAGTTGAAGGAGGTTCCGAAATCGCTGATCGTGATGGGCTGCGGGGCGGTCGGCGTCGAGTTCGCTTCTGTGTATTCACGCTTCGGCGCGGAGACGACCGTCGTTGAGTTGCTGCCGCGGCTGGTGCCGTTGGAAGATGAAGAAGTTTCGAAGGAGTTGGAAAAAAGTTTCCGCAAACGCGGCATCAAGTCGCAGGTCGATACAAAACTCGAGAAACTGGAGCAGACGGAAACAGGAGTAGTGGTCAGCGGTAAGACGTCGAAAGGTGAAGCGATCAGACTGGAAGCAGAGATGCTGCTGGTGGCGGTGGGCCGTATGCCGTTCACCGAAGGATTAGGACTTGAAGGCACGAAGATCAAAGTCGAAAAAGGATTTGTGCAGGTCGATGAATTTCAGCAGACTGCGGAGAAGGGTGTCTACGCTATCGGAGATGTAGTGCCGACGCCGCTGCTCGCGCATCTGGCGTCGAAGGAAGGCATCGTCGCGGTAGAACATCTCGCCGGACAAAAAGAGGTGCGGCCGATCAATCTTCGCCTGGTGCCAAACTGCACTTACTGCGATCCTGAAGTCGCCTCGGTGGGACTGACTGAAGCGAAAGCGCGCGAGCAGGGATACGATGTGAAGATTGGTAAGTTTCCTTTCTCAGCTTCCGGCAAGGCGCGCATTCTCGGCGAAGAAGAAGGCTTCGTGAAGATCGTCGGCGAAGGCAAGTATGACGAAATACTCGGCGTGCACATCATTGGCGCGCACGCGACGGAGCTAATCGCGGAAGCTTGCGTGGCGATGCAGCTTGAATCAACGGCGGAAGAGCTGGGCCGTACAATGCACGCGCACCCGACCGTGTCGGAAACAGTGATGGAAGCCGCGGAAGGCGTGCACGGGCTGGCGGTGCATATTTAGTTTTCGGCGTAAAGCAAACTGTTAGTTTGCGATCGAGGGCTACCAACTGGTTTGCGTCAAAAGCGCTACACTGCCGCAAGTCGCAAACTAACAGTTTGCTTTACGAATACTGCACTATGGAAAAGACATCAGAGGAAAAGCCAGCCGCATCAAGCAGAGATTCGCGTCGCCGACGTGGCCCACGGGGACCGCGCCGGCCGCGTTTCGAGATGCGCGTCAGCACGAGGTATGCGCCACGAAAGGCCGCAGAAGGCCAACCACTAACCTGCACCGGGGAAACTACGCTCAAGCCGGAGCAGATGCTTGAGCTGTATCGTTATCTCAAGCTAACGCGGCTGGTGGAAGAGCGGTTGGTAAATCTATACCGGCAGACAAAAGTCGTCGGCGGCGTTTTTCGTTCCCTGGGCCAGGAAGCCACCGCGGTTGGCACCGCCTACGCTTTGCAGCCGCAGGATTTCGTTACGCCGTTAATTCGCGATCTGGGCTCGGTGCTGGTGAAGGGAATTCGACCGCGCGATATCTTCGCGCAGTATATGGCGAAGGCCTGGGGACCATCAGGCGGGCGCGATCTCAACATTCATTTCGGCGATCTGGAGAAAGGTTTCATCGGCCCAATCTCGCATCTGGGCGACATGATTCCGGTGATGACCGGAGTGCTGCTCGCCGCGCGCATGCAGAAGAAGCGCACGGTTGCGATAGCTTACATCGGCGACGGCGGCATGAGTACGGGCGCGTTTCACGAAGGACTAAACTTCGCGGCGGTGCAGAAGCTGCCGCTCATCGTGGTCGCGGAATATAACCACTACGCCTACTCGACACCCACCAGCCTGCAGACTGCCGTTAGAGATCTGGCGGAGAAAGCGGCCGGTTACAACATTCCAGCTTCGATTGTTGATGGCAACGATGTGGTAGCGTGTTACGAGGTAACCAGGAGCGCTGCCGAATACGCGCGTCGCGGCGGTGGCGCTGTACTGATTGAAGCGAAGACGTACCGTCGCCGTGGCCATGCGGAACACGACGATCAACGTTACGTGCCCGCGGGCGAGATTGAGTGGTGGGAGAAACACAACGATCCGATCGATCGTTATGAAAAATTTCTAATTGAACGAGGCGTCGCGGATCAGACCAGGCTCGATGAGATTACAGCGGACGTGTTGCGCGAGATCGAGGAAGACTGCGCCTGGGCTGAGTCGTCGCCGATGCCTGAAGCGGAACAGGCCGCGTATGGAGTATTCGACAACAGCATAGTCGCGCCGGCTTTCCGGCCCGAAGTTTTGAAGAACTAAGACATTTGCAGCCGCGGATGATCGCGGATCAAGACAAGACAATCTCAAGCGAGGGGGATGAAGAATGGGCGATAACGAGCAAGCGAGTTCGACGAATCAGGTGGATGATAAGGGAACCAACGAAGCCGAAGGGCGAGCGTTGCTAAAACATTTACGCGATGCGGGCTTCGCTGGCAGTGATGAGAAACTGGCTGTTGCGCTCGGAAGACCAATTGAAGAAGTTCAAGGGTGGATGGGCGCCGCGGAGCCGGTTGATGACGATGTCGTAATGAAGGCGCGCGGCATCGCGAAGGAAAGAGGAATCGAGATCGAATAAGAATATACAGACCGAGCAAATGCTTTTATTGAAAAAGACTGACTCGGCGATTGATTAGATGGTTCAGAGAGTAAGCTTGGACTTCCAAGCTAGAGAGGCTCGACATGCAAACGATAACGATCACCCTACCCGAGGCGGCCTTCGCGGCACTCCACAAGGCGCCGGAAGAATTTGCCCGCGAAATGCGCGTGGCTGCTGCCGTGAAATGGTATGAGCTGGGTGAATTATCGCAGGGTAAAGCCGCTGAAATTGCCGGCCTGACTCGCTCGGAGTTCATAACGGCGCTGGCTCGATTTAAGGTCTCTCCGCTGCAGTGTGGAGCTGAAGAGTTGGCTGAGGAACTCGCTGGTGAGAATTGAGAAAGTGGTCGCGAATGCCTCGCCACTCATCATATTGTTCAAAGCCGGATTGGCGGATTTGCTGCCGAGGTTATTCACCGAGATAGTAGTACCCAACGGCGTCTGTATCGAGATAAGCGCGGGTGGACCATCGGACCTTGGCGGCCATTGCGTTGCTGGAGACTGGCTGGATTCGTCGCGTTGAAATGAATGCAATAGCCTCGGAGATTTTGATCTGGAATTTGGGACTGGGGGAGTCCGAAGTTTTGAGTTTGGCATTGGCTGATAAGTCTTACGTCGCCATGATAGATGATCGCGCAGCGAGAAATTGCGCTCGCACTTTGGGTATTCACACTCTCGGCACTGGCGGAGCCTTGGTATTGGCCAAGCGTCGCGGCCTAATTCCTTCCGTTTCTATTGCACTACAGCAACTGCTCGATGCTGGTCTGTGGCTCTCAGACGAGCTGATGACTTTGTTGACGACAAGCCGGGGAAAGTAATTTAGGCTCTTTTAATAAAAATTAATGTCAACCGCACTTAAGAAAGAACATAAATCTGGCCGACCGGAACGCGGCGGGCAGGCGACGCTTCTGGAAGCAATTCGCCAGGGCATCTGGGAAGAGATGGAGCGCGACCCCAGCGTGTTCGTCATTGGTGAAGACGTCGGCGCTTATGGCGGCGCCTTTAAGGTTACTGACGGGCTGATCGATGAGTTTGGCGCAGGCCGGGTGATAGACACGCCGATTTCCGAAGCGGCGATAGTGGGTGCGGCTTGCGGCGCTGGACTGATGGGAATGAAAGCCGTGGCCGAGTTTCAGTTTATCGATTTCATTTCGGCCGGATTTGATCTGCTTACAAACTACGCCGCGAAGTGTCGCTATCGCTGGGGCGCAAACATTCCGGCAGTCTTCCGTGGTCCATGTGGATCGGGCGTGCGCTCAGGTCCGTTTCATTCCATCAATGCGGAAGCGTTTTTCCTGAACACCGCCGGGCTGAAGATTGTCGAGCCGTCGACCGCGTACGACGCCAAGGGACTCATCAAGGCAGCGATACGCGATCCGGATCCGGTTTTATATTTCGAGCACAAGAAACTATATCGACTGCCGCGTCTTCGCGAAGAACTGCCGGCGGACGATTACATTGTCGAGATTGGCAAGGCGCGCACGGCCCGCGCAGGGCGCGACCTTTCAATCATTACCTTCGGTGCGATGGTTTTGACCGCGCTCGATGCTGCTGAGGAACTGGAGAAAGAGGGGCTGGACATCGAAGTGATCGATCTACGCACCCTCGCGCCGCTCGATAAGCAAGCGATTCTCGCCAGCGTTAAAAAGACGAACCGCGTAATCGTGTTGCATGAAGCGTCGCGCACTGGCGGTATCGGCGGAGAAATCGCGGCCATCATCGCGGAGGAGGCGTTTGAGTGGCTCGATGCGCCGGTTTTGCGCGTGGCTTCGATCGACACGCCGGTGCCGTATTCGCCGCCGCTGGAAGATTACTATCTGCCGCAGACGAAGGATGTGCTGGATGCAGCGAGGAAGCTGGCTGCGTATTGAGGAAGAAGAATTCAGAATTCAGGAGTCAGAATTCAAGAGTTAGAATTTTAATCGAACATTTCAGCCCGAGATTTGATCGAGGGACGAAAACCGCTTTGCAAACTCAACGAATCGTTTGCGTGCTTTGCGGTTCAGACGTATCGACGAACCTGGCTTGGCGTGAATGTAGCAGACGCACAAGTTGAGTTAGTTTTTGAAGTTCCAGAATTGGAGTAGCTATGGCAACAGAAGTTGTGATGCCGCAGATGGGTGAGTCCATTGCGGAAGGAACGATTACGAAGTGGCTAAAACAGGTCGGCGATCGCGTCGAGCGTGATGAGCCGCTATTCGAAATTTCTACCGACAAGGTCGACGCGGAGATTCCCTCGCCGGCGGCCGGCACTTTGACGGAGATTCGTTTCAAAGAAGGCGATACAGTTGAAATAAATAAGACTGTCGCGGTGCTTGATGGGGAGTCGGGAGGCGCCGCAAAAGATGCGTTGCCAACCACAGAGGCCGCCGTCGCTAAGGCCGAAGCACCCAAAGAAGAAACCGCACAACAAGCGAAACCGTCTGATGCGGCGCCGCAACAACCGCAGGTAGAGGCGTCGGCAGCTACGGGTGCGGAAGTGCAACCGCCGGCAGGAACAACAGCAGAGACCGAAGCTGAGAGATCGTCTGTAGCGTTGGCTGCGGAACCGAAGAAAACTGTTGCCGGTAGCGCGCCTGCGAGTGCAACTTCACAATCTTCCGGCGCGGGCGAGAGTGCGCCAGCCTCTACCTCATCGGCTGATAACGGTCGCAGCGCCACGCGATCGGCGGGCACCGCTGAAGAACTCCGTCGCACAAAGTCGAGTCCACTTGTCCGCAAGATTGCCCAGGAGCACGGAGTTGATATTACCGGTTTGGAAGGAACCGGCCTGAGCGGCCGAGTAACCAAGAACGACATTCTTAGTTTCATTGAATCGGGAAGTCCCGCGTCGGCGGCCACTGCCACGCAAGCAGCGGCGCGGGCGACGGTTGGCGCCGCCACTTCAGCCCCGTTGCCCGTGAAACCGGCCGAAGGGGATCGTGTCGAGCAGATGTCCGTGATGCGCCGGAAAATTTCCGAGCACATGGTCCAATCTCGACGCACTTCAGCGCATGTCACCACCGTTTATGAGATCGATATGACGCGCATTGCGAAACTGCGCGAGCAACACAAAGACTCGTTCGCGGAACGAACCGGCACGAAGCTGAGCTACATGCCGTTTATCTTTCAGGCCGTCAACAATGCACTGCGAAAATTTCCCATCTTCAATGCGCAGGTGAGCGGGGACCAGATCATTTACAAGCGCGACATCAATCTCGGCATGGCGGTCGCACTTGACTGGGGCTTGATCGTTCCGGTGATCAAGCGCGCCGACGACCTTTCCATCTCGGGGCTGGCGCGCGCGGCAAACGATCTCGCGGAGCGCGCTCGCACCAAACAGTTGAAGCCTGATGAAGTCGGCGGTGGTACGTTTACTATTACCAATCCCGGTGTGTTTGGCGGTCTGTTCGGCACTCCTATTATTAATCAACCGCAGCTTGCGATTTTGGGTGTAGGCAAGATCGAGAAGCGGGCGAAAGTGTTGACGTCGGCTGACGGCGAGGACTACATAGCCATTCGGTGGCTGGCGTATTTTGCACTCAGCTTCGATCATCGCGTGATCGATGGCGCCGATGCTGAACGCTTTCTGGCTTACGTTAAGGAGCAGTTGGAAGCCGGAGAGTTTTCACTTTAAGAAAAACAAATCTGAGATCTGAAATTTGAGATCTCAAATCTCAAGCGATGTTTGACTTTCGCGGCGACAAATCTTTCTGTCTGGTTTGTTCACCGCGATTTCGTTTTATTAGCTGCAGTTATTGCGATCGAGTGGCAATTAGATGATGAATGCAGCGATCAACTGTTAACACCTTGACTTAGTTTTCCGAGCGGTTTAAGAAGTTACGATCTTTCTAGAACCTACTAGAGTCAGGCAACAATTCATTAGGAATGTTAGTCCAAAACTACAACGATCCCGAGCTCGCTTGTGCGGGCCGTTCACTTCAAAAGAAGGAGAGAGTTATTTATGGTAATCCCGAAGTTTAGAATGTTTTCCTCCCTCATGCTTGCAGCCCTCGTGTTTACTTTTTCAGCTTCCATCGTTTTCGCGCAGGACACGACGGCTACCGCCGGTTCGCGCACGGTTGCCAGCGGCGAGAAGATGAAGCTCAAAGGTGTCGTAACGCGACGTGACGCCGATACTTTCACAGTGCGGGACAACAATGGCGTGGATACCGTTGTCCGACTCGACAACCAGACCAGCGTGAAGACCAAGGGCGGCTTCTTGCGCAGTGGCGCCAACTATGGTCAGACACAAATCCTCCGCGGCTTGAATCTGGAAGTTGAAGGTCGCGGCAACGGTTCAGGCGAGTTGGTAGCTGAGAAGATCAGATTCAATGATTCGGATCTTCGGGTGGCGCGCGCTGTTGAGTCTCGCGCTGCTCCGCTCGAGGACCGCGCTTCAACAACCGAAACGAAGCTCAGTCAGGTCGAGCAAAATGCGCAGCGTCTCTCCGGACAGTTGGATGAGCTCTCCGCTGTTGCCAACACCGCAAAGGGCGGTGCCAGGGCGGCCCAGGAAACTGCTGACTCGGCCGTGGCGGGAGTGAATGCCACCAACGATCGCATCTCCGCGCTGGACGACTACGTGCCGCAAACGGTTTTGGCAGTTAACTTCAGAAACGGCAGCGCCGTATTGTCGGCGGATTCAAAAGCCAAGCTGGATGAGCTCGCGACCAAAGCACTTAACGCCAAGGGTTATGTGGTCGAGGTCTCGGGTTTTACCGATGCGAGTGGCAGCCTGGAAAGAAATCGCGCCCTGAGCCAAAGACGTGCTGACACAGTGATTCGTTACCTGGTGGAAAATCATCAGATACCGCTGCGACGCATCGTTACGCCTTATGGTTATGGTGAGTCAAATCCGGTGGCGGAAAACAACTCACGCGCGGGCCGCGCGCAAAATCGACGCGTCGAAGTGAAGTTGTTAGTTAACAAGGGTCTGATTCAACAGGCTCCAACGATGACCACTTCGAGCGGCGATCAATAAGAAATGCTTAGTTGAAACTGTGCACGCGCATGCAACTACCGCAAGACGCGTCGCACCTAATGCCATGAACCATGCCGTCGGAAGAGTTGTTAATAGAACAAACTAAGGCCAGCAACTGCGGGGCACGGTCGGCGTGCTAATTCTGGCGGCATGAGGAATGGCTTTATGAATCGCGTACGTAAGGGAAAACAATTTGGGCCAGTGCTGCTTATGGCAGTGCTGGCTCTTTTTTGTTGTTGCGCGCGCGCGGTGGCCCAGACCATTCGCGACTTGCCTCCGCCACCGCCGGCGCCGACTCCCAAGCCAACACCTACCCCGGCTCCACCTAAAGACGAAGACTTCGATGTTATTCGTGTTAGCTCGAATCTGGTGATGGTCCCGGTGTCTGTCGTCGATGCGAGCGGACAGCCGGTGAGAGGTTTGCAAGTTAGTGATTTTCGGCTGGCTGAAGAAGGACGAGAACAACAACTCGCAGAGATTGGCAATCCCGATGAAGTGCCGTTGGACATCACGATCTTGTTTGACGTTTCCAGCAGCGTCAGCCAGAAGGGTTTCTTTGCGTTTCAACAAAGAGCCGCCGCCAGTTTCTTGAAGCAAGTACTCAAGCCGGTCGACCGCGCCGCGGTTTTTACAATCACAAATCAGCCGACCCTCGTTTCGCCATTGGCACCGGCTGAAGTTGCAGCAGCAAAGCTGTTGACCATTCCCCCGGCAACGTCGAGCGTCTCCACGTCGTTTTATGATTCTGTGGTGGCGGCCGCGAAGTATCTCGAAGAGAACTCGCCGGCGCGTCGTCGCCGGGTGATTGCAGTAATCTCTGACGGGGACGACACGTCGAGCAATCTCCTCCAGCAAACCACGGCCGAGATTCGCGCCAATCAACGGGTGGAACCGACGCGGGCTGCGGCAGTGGAAAACCAGCAGTTCCGACATCGGCGCGCCACGCTCGCAGTGCAGCGAGCGGTCCAGCAGACTGATGCGGCTTTCTACTCGATCAATCCCGGCGGGCAATCGGTGCGGCTGAATCAGATCAGCATGCGAGCGCAGAACGCCATGGAGGCAATCGCGCAGTCGACCGGCGGCACGGCCTACGTGCCCGATTCAGAACAAGACCTGGAAAAAGTTTTTAATGAGATTGGCGCCGAGCTACGCGGCCAATACCTGTTGCAGTACTACTCAAACTCGCAAGCAGCGGGCGCGCAGTTTCGACGTATTGCAGTTACGCTGCCCGCACACCCAGAACTTCGCGTGCGCGCTCGCCAGGGTTACTACCCGAAAAATAAGTAGGACAGGCATTGCTGCCTGTCCGGGTTCTGGTAAGTCTGACACTCATCCGAACAGTCTTTCAAAAAAATTTTCAATTTCTCATTTTCCATTTCTCATTTTGTCATCGCAGATTCAAGCATCGTTTTAGAAAGCGGACTTGTCGGCCTGCGCGACGGCGGGGCACAAGTACCCCTGTCTAACGGACCACGAAGAACCTTCTGAGGTCCAATGGCTGCCTGTACACGCCGGACAGACAGGAATGTCTGTCCTACTTACCGCATTTCCAAAAGCACATCAGTCAGGTGATTGACCACTTCGAGCAGCGTTCGACCGGCTTTATCAAACTGATTTGCAGCGGCAAAGTCCTCAGCGCTTGCCGCGCCCGACGCCACGCCCGCTAGTCTTATGTAGTAGCGCTGCAGCTCCGGCGTGGTGCGAAAATCGATCTCCAGCTTGTCCAATCCTTCCCTGACGCTTTGAATACTGTTTCGGACCGTCGTCTTGTTTCTGGTAGCTTGCTCAACCACCGCCGCTGACGCCTCATTGCGCCGGGTAGCGTCGTCCACACCCTCAAGTCCTTTGGCCACCCCGCCAAGCAAATAAATAAATCGCGTCAGAATTTTGATCTGATCGGCAACCCGAGCTGCACCGGCGCGTTGAATGTCGCCACCTTTCGCAGTCGCAGCGCGGCTGGACCTTGTTGTGGTGCGTTTACGCGTTTGCGAAAGACCGGTAACGGGAGAGAGGATAACTGTAGCTATCAACAGCACCAAAATTCGTTTCACGTCGGTTCTCCTATCGCTAAAATATAACCCCAAACTAAGATGGCGGTTGCTGCCACGTCAAGTCTATCGAGAAGTAGGTGCTGATGCAGTGGGGATCCTCTGAGCCATTGAGGTTCCATTGTCGTTCACATAGTGGCATTGAGGTCAGTACCATCCCGCGGTAGCGGATGGGTAGAGATTCGTGGCTCGACGGATCGATTTCCAGTGTTCACCTTATGAATGCGAGGGGAACCCACCCGCTACCGCGAGGTGGTACTGACCTCATGTCACAGCAAGCAGTGAGTCTCGAGGTTGGAACATCACGCTGAGTAACCACTGCGTCATTTCCGAGAAGTCGGGCCAGCCCTTTACCTCCTCTCTGCTTGACGCTGTTAGAATGACGCGACACGTAGACAACCAGGTTGCACCAGTGGACGAGAAAAGAAAACTCTTAATCAGGAAATTAGGCCGCGTGGAATATGATGCGGCTCTGGGCGTGCAAAAGGAAACGGAACTGGCAGTCAAAGAGGGCCGGCAGGCAGACACCTTGCTGCTGCTTGAACATCCGCACACGTTGACCGTCGGGCGTCGCGGCGACAGCGCCGGCATCCTGATGTCGCCGGAACTGCTCAAAGCGCGCGGCGTAAGGGTCTTTGAAACGAATCGTGGCGGGAAGATCACCTATCACGGGTTGGGCCAGGTGGTGGGTTATCCGATAATCAGTCTCAGTCCGGATCGCGAAGACGTTCATCGTTACGTGCGCGATCTCGAAGAAGTCCTCGTTCGAACGCTCGCAGATTTTGAGATTCCGGCTTTTCGACTCGATGGTCTGACCGGCGTACACACTTCGCGGGGAAAGGTCGCTGCCATCGGCGTGCACATCGCCCGCTGGATCACTACGCATGGTTTCGCGCTCAATGTGAATACTGATTTGAGCTTCTTCAACCTAATCATCGCTTGCGAGGGCGAGCAGGTAACGTCAATGGAAGATCTGCTTGGCCATGAAGTAGACGTGCAGCAAGTTGAGGATCGCCTCGTCGCTAACTTTGCCGAGGTGTTTGATATGATCAGGGAACCATCAACAGGATTGGTCTCGAATCGTTAAAATTCCGCCCACTTATTCAGATATATGCCTATAAGAACCAGCAAGGCGGTCGCGCGAAAACACTTCCGGAAAGCTCTCGAATACTATTTTGATAGCGACCGCAGGGCCATTAAACATGCGAACATAGCTATTGCTCAAAATCTCAGTTGGTCGCGTCCACATTGGTTGCTCGGCCTCATATACTCAACGATGGAGCCGATCGATTTGGAGGAGGCCACCAGAGAATATCGCGAAGTAACTCTCAAAGAGCCCCAGTGGGATATGGGCCATTTCAACCTGGGTAAGATTCTGGTCAGGCAAGGTCGAATTGACGAGGCGATGGCCGCGCAACGTCAGGCGTTGAAACTCGCACCGAACGCGATGGGGGCACGAATCGAGTTGGCCCGTTGCCTTCTTAAACGCTCGGACTACCGCGAGGCGATTACCGTTTTGCGAGGCAAACCAAGTCTGTCGCCTTTTTACACACTGGCGGATGCGCACTTATTACTGGCCGAAGCGCTAGCGGCGAGCAGCCATTACGGCCTCGAACAAGCTCGCGCCGAATGGGAGTTTATTCTTACGCTCGACGCATCTATTCCCGCGTACGGGTTTGCGCAAGAAACGGCGCGCCGTCGACTGTTGGAAACGGAGAAGAAATCCACTTAACCCACGGATGCTGACAATCAAACTCATCAACGAAGCTGCCGCTCGAATACGCGGCCGCGTTCATCGCACTCCAGTGGTCACGTCGCGTGCGCTCAATGAAGCCACCGGAAAAGAAGTTTTTTTCAAGTGTGAAAACCTGCAACGCGCTGGTGCTTTCAAAATTCGCGGCGCCACCAACAAGATCCTTTCGCTAACTGACGAAGAGAAGAGGCGCGGTGTGGCTGCTTTCTCGTCGGGCAATCATGCGCAGGCGGTGGCGCTGGCATCGCGGGAGGCGGGTATCCAGGCAGTCATCGCGATGCCGGAGGATGCGCCGCAAGCTAAGGTGGCCGCGACCCGCGGGTACGGCGCGGAAATAGTTTTCTACGATCGCTTAAAGCAGGATCGCGAGGAAGTGGCAATCGAAATTGCTAAACGCGACGGGCGGGTGATGGTGCCGCCTTATGACGACTACTTCATTCTTGCGGGACAAGCCACCTGCGGCCTGGAGTTCGTCGAAGAAGTTGCCGAGCTCGATTGTTTAGTGGCGCCGTGCAGCGGCGGCGGACTATTCGCAGGGGCGAGCACCGCGGCCAAAGCTATCAATCCGCGGATTCGCTGTTTTGCAGTTGAGCCCGACACTGCTGATGACACGCGGCAATCGTTTGTGCGAGGTGAGCGGGTATCGATTCCGCCGCCGCCGACAATTGCAGACGGTCTGCGCGTTCAGTCTCCAGGCGCGCTGACGTTTCCCATACTGCAGAAAACTGCCGAGGATGTTTTGACGGTGTCGGATGAGGAGATTATCGAAACAATAAAATTTCTATTGTTCCGAATGAAGTTGCTGGTGGAACCCTCGGGCGCAGCCGCCGCGGCTGCCGTGCTAACGGGAAAACTACCGCTCGATATCAAACGCATTGGGGTAATTATTTCGGGCGGCAATATCGATGCGGCGCTGCTTTCAAAGTTTCTCGAGGCGGGAGACTAACAGCGCAATAGGGTTTCCATTTGTTGTGGATTCAAGTTTGAAGTGCAACTCTAATAGACGACCGTTGCGGTAAAGCGCAGCAAGCCTAGTTCATCCTAACAATCCAAACCAATCCCAGGCGTTCATTACTTCGCCGACACCAAAAGAAGCAAGGTTAGCAACGATGATAGCGATGAAGTCGCGCCACATCGAAGGCTTGCCTACTTCCTCCGTTCTCCCGAACGCCAGCCAAAAGAGAACGCACTCGGCCACGGGCGCAAAAGTCTCCGCCACGACCAGGTATAAAGCCCGCCGATCGGAAGAGAAGAGAAGCGGTAAGACTAGAGTCACGATTGGATAGGTGCAGGCGGTCAACCAAACTCCCGCGAGCAGTTTTCTGCCAGGCGGGTGACGCGGAGATAAACCTACAAACAGGATTGGTGTCTCGATCAGAATTGTCAGCAGGTAACCAAGCGGCAGGAAACGCCAGAGTTCGTTTGGGGACATGTTCAATCAGGAGCAGACGGCAGACAGCAGACAGCAGACGGCAGGAGCAGAAGCAGGAGGATCGAAGAATTGTCGCAGGCAGAATATGCCTGCGGACTGCTCCTGCCGTCTGCTCCTGGTTCTACAGCATCTTCAACAAGAACGGCGCTTCCGCTAAAACGTGGGCGATCGCTACCGTGAAATACACATCGCGAGTGGTGGCGTAGTCGACAATAAAACCAAACCAGAGTAGCGCCACCAGAAAAACAGCGAAAGCGAGCACCGTCGCCACCAGTTTCGGAAAGCCACGCGGGTGACGCGCTAAGGGCACCGACTTCCAGAAGACAGCAGGTGCAGGCCGCAGGCGCAGGTGTTGATGAAGTATCGGGATTCCACCTGCCGACTGCTCCCGCCGTCTGCTTTCTGCCCCGGCCAGCGGCGCAATGAGCGGTAGAGCAACGAGCCACACGCCATAATGCAGCATCTCCAGAAAGACGTGAGTAGCGACCAGCGCGTGGCTGGACACGTTTGGCAGCAACTGCGCGCCGGCGTGTTGGGTGATTCTCCAGAACAGTCCGTTGTCGTCCGGCAGCGCCGGCGTGCGCGAGAGTTGCCAAAACATTCCCACCAACAGCAGCGGCAGCAAACACAAACAACGGCGATAGGTGCGAAGCCACGCGGGACGCGTGCGACTCAGATGACGATCCAAAAACCACAGGGCGACTAAAGGGTGCAGGTATACAATCCCCAGACTGAAGAACTCAGGCGCCAGAAAGTTTAGCGAACACAAGGCGAGCGCCACGGGAATGGCCCACGACCAATCGCGCCGGAGTCTATTTTTCCCGCGCAGCCAGACGAGCACACCAAGCCAAAGCAGCAGCAGCGTATTCCACGAAGCCAGGATCGTTGGCCAGAGATGGTCCGGCAACACAGCAAAACTGTTGAGCACGGGCAGCGCCACATAAGTAAGAGTCAGAAAACCGATACCCACAAAGGCGGTAAGAAAAAAGTTTCGCGACCTACCAAGACGCACCGGCAGCCGCATCAGGAAATAGCGTAACTCAAACCAGTTGTGCGGACCGGCAAAGAGAAA
>DASYMB010000358.1:0-5408 GCA_036009285.1 Pyrinomonadaceae bacterium
AGAAAGCCTTAAACTGGGAGCGCCTCAAGCTGGGAGCGCAGGCATCTGCCTGCCTCAACGTTCGTGGCCACGCAGCAGGCAAGATGCCTGCGCTCCCGGCACAAATTTACGGAACCAGCGCGACGGAATCGTTTGCCGGCTTCGTCAGCGCAACCAGCAGCGGCACATACGCAACATACATCACCAGTCCTCGCAGCCAACTCAGTCTCTGCCAACGTCGTCCGCGCGCGAGCCATTCAGCAGCCGTCACCGTTGATTGTGGACTGTTACGAAAGAGCACGAGCTCCGGAACAAAATAGAAAAAAGATATCAGCAGCACGATTACGTAAACAGCGAAGCTCAGGGCGATGAGCTTGCGGCGCGCGCGTGACTGCCAATTCAGTACGAGGGCAGCGGCGAGCGCGAGTATCAACAGGGGATGGATAATCGCCCAGAACCTTACCTCGTTCATGCCATAGGGTCCGTTAACCACCACCGCTGAATTTGGAAGATCGGAGAGGTAAACTGGAAAGTAGACGAGGTGTGAGTAGACAATCCCACCGAGCAACGTGCCCCAGAGAATTATTGCCAGCATCAGCGCCGCGTTGGCGAGCTTACGTGTTTCCATTCGCGTCCTCCTTCGATGTGCCTTTACAGGTTACTTCTTCAAGTGCTTTTCAAACCAGTCAACTATCCGTATGAGCACATCAAGTTGATGTTTCTCTTCGCGGAAGCCGTGCCCTTCGCGAGGGTAGACCACGAATTCTGATTCCACGCCGTAGCGTTTGAGGCCGCGATAGAGTTGCTGGCTTTGTCCGATCGGATCGGTAAGGTCAGCCTCGCCTTGCAAGATCAACGTTGGCGTGCGGGCGTTTTTTATGAAAGTCATTGGAGAACTGTCAACGAACTCCTGCGGTTTTTCGTAAGGCGTTCCAAAAAACCACTCGTCATAACTCGATCCGTCTTCGGTGCCAAACTCACTAGCGAGGTCGCTCAATCCCGCGCCTGTCATCGCCGCTTTGAAGCGATTGGTTTGCGTGATGGCCCAGGAGGCCATGTAACCACCGTAGGACCACCCGGCGATTCCCAAACGCTCGGGATCGGCAATGCCGCGGGCGATCAAATAATCAACCCCGGCCATGACGTCTTTGAAGTCGCCGCCGCCCCAATCCGCGCGATTCATCTCGAGAAAACGGTGACCGTAGCCGGTCGAGCCGCGTACGTTCGGATAAAGCACTGCGTAACCACGCGCCGCCAATAGTTGTCCCCACGACTGAAACGAGTCGGCCCAGCGACCGGTTGGCCCACCATGCACAATCACGACCAGCGGTATCTTCGTACCGGTCTGATAACTCACAGGCTTCAATAAAGCGGCCTCGATCTCAGTGCCGTCAAAACTCTTGTAGCGGACAAACTCCGGCTTAACGAGTGGAATCTGTTTCCAGGTTTCGTTGAAGTGAGTGACGCTTTCCGCTTGGGCGGGTTGAGCTTCGCGCGCAATTGATAGCCAAACTTCCGGCGCGTCAACGGCGGTTTCGCCGGTGAAAGCGATTGCCCCGGCAGAGGCGTCAAACGAATTCGGATTCACTTTGAACTCAGGCTGCGCTTCGGCTTTTCCGTCCGGCTTGATCACGTAGAACTGAGTACGGAAACCGTTTTGCGCCAACGCCAGGATAGAGCCGTCGGCGCGCCATAAGAAACCGGCGATGGAGCGATCGATGCTGGCGGCCGTGAGGTTGCGCGCCGGTCCTCCCGCGAGCGGCTGCGAATAAAGATCGTGCGGCGATGGCCCATCAACGCGCGCCGCCAGGTAAGCGACTGAGTTGCCATCAGGAGAAACGCTCAACTGACCAAAGGGACCGCGCGGCGCGGCGATCTGTTTCATCCGGTCGTCGCCAGGCGGGCTGCTCGCGCCCGTTGCAATTGAGAATATCCGGTTCGTCTCTTGATCGGTTTCCGGATGATCTGTTGCGGAGACAATCAGCCGGTCCCCCTGAGGCGTCCACTTCGCTTCCTGGATTTGCCAGTTTCCGGCGGTGAGTTGTCGCACCTTCTTGGTCTCGACGTCGATAAGCCAGAGGCGAGTATGCTTGTCCTCGCGGTCAACCACGCGCGCATCGTCTTTATCTTTTTCTTTTTTCTCTTCCGCTTCGGTCTTCGCCTCGGGAGCCAGTAAAGCGATCTGCTTTCCGTCGGGAGACCATTCGAAGGCCCGCACGGCGTTCTTTCCTTCAGTCAAACGCATTGCCTCGCCGCCGTCGGTTGGCATCACGTAAATCTGCGTTGCTTCGTCTCGATCTGATAGAAAAGCGAGACGGTGCCCATCGGGTGACCAGCGCGGCGCGAACTCCGACTTCGCTGAATTGGTAAACTGTCGCACCGCGCGCGTTCGTACATCGAGAATCCAAATGTGCCTGCTGCGAGTCGCTCCCTTTGGCGGCTCACTAACGGTGAACGCGACGCGATTAGCGTCAGGAGAAAAGCGAACTTCTGAAATTGGGCGGCGGTTGAGCGTCTGTTCAGGTTTGAGTTGAGCAAAACTGACGGCGGGGAGCAGAAACAGGAACGCGATTGCAAAAAGGTAACGGACTTTCATAGGGGTTGTTGTCTCCGCGCGGACGTTATCAAACAAGTTCAAACGAAACAACCGCCAAACCGCCAAGTAAGAAGTGTAAAGCAAACTGTTAGTTTGCGGGCGCTGCGTTGTCATTCAGATCGAGTGTTGGCAAACAACCGCAAACTAACAGTTTGCTTTACAGGTAGTCGTGTATCACCCAAACGTTGCAGCACCACATTAGTAACTTCAAGTAGGGAAAGATCCGGATCCATTTGCTCGATGAGACTTTGAATCAAGATGATCCAGCCGTGTGTCAACTGCTCTTTATAGTGCGCCCGGCCGACGCCATGATGATCGAGAAAACGAAGAAGTCCGTCACGCATTTTTTGAAGCGCTTGCTCGGGAGTGGAGTCGCGAAGATAGTAGACCGCAACCGTTAGGTGACTTAGATGGCTGAATTCGTCTTTCCCGGTCGTGCACTGTTCAAAGCCGGCAACAATCGCGGCAATCTCTTGCTCGGTTTGATAGTGGTCTGCCATTTCACTCCTTCCATAAATTCGAGGATAGAACACTATGAGGTTCTGTTCGCTTCGATATCTTCTCTGTGCAACCTCGGTGTGCTCCGTGACTCTGTGGTGAATGATCTGCGAAAACAACTCACCACGGAGGCACAGAGCACACAGAGGACGCACAGAGAAATTCAAGTCTTGCGAATGGACCGGCAGGAATGCCTGTCCTACAACGAAAAACGAGGTGGATCGAATATTCGATCCACCTCGCTTTGCGAACAGAGTTTCTTAAAGTTTACTTAGCCGCGACCGCATTCGAACGCGCCGTCAATCGCGACTTGTATCGCGCCGCGGCATTCTTGTGCAAGGCGCCGTTCTGAACCGCTTTATCGATTGTCGAAATCGTCATTGGCAACAGTTCTTGTACTTGCCTGGCGTCGCCCGTGCCGATGGCGCCGCGCAAATTCTTAATTGTAGTTCTCACGCGGCTGCGATTTCCGCGATTGATCTTCCGGCGCGCCTCACTCTGGCGCATTCTCTTTTCCGCTGACTTATGATTAGGCATTCAATCTCTCCGCTAGTCTCTTGACGCTAACTCGTTCTTTGACATGTTTATGTAAACAGTTTACACGATGGCGGTCGTTGCGCAAGTGAGGGAGTATAGGGAGCAGTTTGCCGGGTGTCAAGCCGCGTCTCAGTGGCGCTCGCGGGCGCGATCCGCAACCTATTTGACAGCCGATGAAGGCTGTAGTAGCGTCAAGACCTACAGCATATGCCAGCAATACCAGCACGCTCACGCTCCCGTACCGCGGTTAATAACTCATCGCTAATTTCCTCGCCGGCAGAAAGAGAGCGCCACCACATTTGAAACAAATCGAACTTCCTCCGCGCGGTTTAGAAACGCTCTTCGGTGTTCACGATCAGAACATCAAGTATCTCGAGTCGCTGCTGGCTGTCCGCATTGACGCGCGCGGACAGGATGTCTCAATCGACGGCGACCCCGGCGACGTTGCCACCGCGCAGCGCATACTTGAAGACTTTTCCGAACTCTTTCGAGAGGGCCGTTCGTTTACCGATAAGGAACTGCGCGAAGCGTTCGCACAGATTGCCGAAGACCGCGCGTTTAGTTTGCGCGACTATTTTACGAAGGCGCGTTTCAATCCGGCGGGTAAGAAGCAGGTCGCGCCAAAGTCGGCGACGCAACGCAAATACATTCAGGCTATTCAGGAGCAGGATGTTGTTTTCGGAATCGGCGTGGCCGGAACCGGGAAAACTTATCTCGCGGTTGCCCTGGCGGTGCAGGCGTTGATGCAAAAACAGGTGAACCGGATTGTGCTCGCGCGGCCCGCGGTTGAGGCCGGCGAGAAGTTGGGTTTTCTTCCCGGAGACGTGCAGGAGAAAGTCGATCCTTATCTGCGGCCGCTCTACGATGCGCTGTTTGATCTGATCGACTACGAACGCGTGACGAAGCTGCTGGAGAAGCAGGTGATTGAGATAGCGCCGCTCGCGTTTATGCGCGGACGCACTTTATCCGATGCTTTTATCATTCTCGACGAAGCGCAAAACACCACCAGTGAACAGATGAAGATGTTTCTGACGCGCATTGGCTTCGGCTCCAAGGCTGTGATCACCGGCGACGTCACGCAAGTCGATCTGCCGGCGGGAAAACGCAGCGGACTGATCGAGGCTGAACGCGTGCTCGCAAATCTCAAGGGGATCGAGTTCATCTATTTCACTGAAAAAGATGTGGTGCGCCACAAGCTGGTCCAGATGATAATCAAGGCCTACGAAGAACATTCCAACAAGAAGAGCCACATCTAGGCATTGCAGAAGCCCGACCGTTAGGAAGGGCTTTCTTTCCGGGCCGTTGCTGACGTGCTCGCTCTTCTCTAGAGGACGTGCAAAAGGCAATCCCGTTGCCAGTATCAGTTCTGGGCCGTTGCTGACCCGTTCGCTCTTCTCTAGAGCCCTTCCTAACGGTCGGGCTTCTGCTGTTGAATCATGACTGAAGTCGTTAACCGCCAGCGCAAATTACCTATTGACTGTGAACGCTGGCAGACGTTTGCAGAGAAGGCTTCGGAGATTGTGCCTTGTGACGCCGCGAGCGCGACTATCGCGTTTGTTTCGGATCGGGCGATGCGCGAGCTAAATCGGCTTTGGCGGCACAAGCAAGGAACCACCGACGTACTGTCGTTTCCCGCCGAGCAGGATGATTTTGAAAAACTTGAAGGCCCACGATTGGGCGATGTAGTCATTTCAGTTGAGCAGGCGGCGCGTCAGGCGAAGGACAACGGATTGAGTTTCGATCAGGAAATCGCGCAGCTTGTTCTCCATGGCCTGCTTCATCTGTGCGGATACGATCA
>DASYMB010000359.1:0-9543 GCA_036009285.1 Pyrinomonadaceae bacterium
AGTGAACATCGGGCGCTTGTTGTATGAGCGCAGCTATGTTGTCTCATCAGACGGCAATGTCAGCGTGCGTCTTGATGACGGTCGCATCGTTGCGACGCCGACGATGATCTGCAAGGGCCGCATGACTGAAGATAGCCTCGCCGTGACTGATGCGGCAGGGCAGCCGCTGGGAAATCGCCGGCCTTCAAGCGAGCTGGCGATGCACCTTCTGATTTATCAGGAACGACCGGACGTCATGGCAGTTTGCCACGCGCATCCGCCACACGGCACGGCCTTCGCCGTCGCGGGCCTCGCGATCGATCAGCCTATTCTGTCAGAAGTTATCCTAACGCTGGGCTGTGTGCCGCTGGCGGCTTACGGCACGCCGTCCACCGACGAATTGACTGAGGCAATGCGCCCGCTGGTGAAGCATCACAATGCGTTGTTAATGGCGAACCACGGAGCGGTCGCGTATGGATCGGATTTATGGCAGGCCTTTGACAGACTCGAGACGCTGGAGCACACCGCGCGGATTGCCATACTCGCGCGCATCCTCGGCGGCTCGAAAAATCTGCCCGCTGATGCGATTGAAAAATTAATCAACGTGCGAGAGGCAGCCGGTTATCTTGGCGAGGACGCGCGCTGCCAGGCCTGTGGTTATTTGCATGAGACGCAGATGAGTTGTCCTACTGGCGGCCGCCCGGCGCCGTCAGCTTTCAGCGACCGACCTTCAACGAACGGTTCAGGAAAGATTACGCTCACAAGAGAAGAGCTGGTTGAGCTGTTGGCCCAGGCGCTCGCACAGGGAAGGCCCGGCAATGTCTGGTAAACCTAAGAGTGAATCGTAAATGGTGAATGGTAAATGGTTCGAAAGTCGTCTACTATTTACCGTTCACGATTTACCATTTACTGATTGGGAGGAACTGAATGCAAGAAGCACTTGGTATGGTTGAAACCAAAGGTCTGGTTGCGATGATTGAAGCAGCCGATGCGATGGTGAAAGCCGCAAACGTTACTCTAATTGGCTACGAAAAAATTGGCGCGGGATTCGTTACCGCAATTGTGCGCGGAGATGTTGCGGCGGTGAAGGCCGCGACGGACGCCGGAGCTGCCGCTGCTCGTCGCGTTGGTGAGCTGGTGAGTGTCCACGTGATACCGCGTCCGCATGGCAGCGTCGACGACGCACTTCCAATCGGTAACCGCAGCTAGCATGATCATCGCGCGCATTCTGGGAACCGTCGTTTCATCGCAGAAAGACGAACGCCTCCTTGGGAAAAAGCTGCTCATCGTTCGCCCTGTTAACGTCGACGGCAGCGATACCACCGGCTATGTTGTCGCTGTCGACACGGTCGGGGCCGGTTACCATGAGCGAGTGCTGGTCGTGGCCGGATCGAGCGCGCGGCTGGCCCAGGGAATGAAGGATGTCCCGGTCGATGCCGCGATCGTCGGTGTGATTGATACGGTGGACATCACTAAGGACACGTGAAGCAGTAAGTTGACTAAATTTCATCCGCTACCACAAAAACACTTTCCGCTTATACAAAGGAGAGTTGATGAGTAACGAAGAGCTGAACAAGAAGATGGAGTTCATCGTCGAGCACCAGGCTAAGTTTGCTGCCGAGATTGAAATCATGCGCGAAGTTCAGGCAGAGGGCGAGACGCGGCTGCTCGAACTATCCCGCGCAGTAATAACGGTGGTTGGTTTGGTTGGCCAACTCACAGAAGCGCAGACGCGAACTGATGAAAATATCAAAATCTTAACCGAGGCTCAGGCGCGCACAGATGAACGCTTAAACCTATTCATCAACGTCGTTGAGCGACACCTCAGCGAGAATGGGGGTTCGGCGAATCCGTCCTGACAGTGATTCAAATTCTTATCCGCTACCACAAACACCTTCCGCTTATTACGAAGGAGAGTTAATGAGTAACGAAGAGATGAACAAGAAGATGAAGTTCATCGTCGAGCACCAAGCTAAGTTTGCTGCCGAGATCGAAATCAGGCGCGAAGTTCAGGCAGCAGAGAGCAAAGTGCGAGATGCGCAAGATCGCAAACTATCCAATGCACTGCTCGGCTTGGTGGATATTGTGGGCAGCCTGACTCGATCTCAGATGAATGCCGATGACAGGGTCAATTCACTCGAAGAGAGTTTCAAACGTTTAGCCGAAGCGCAAGCGCGGACTGAGGAGAGCTTGAACATCCTTCTCAATACGGTCGAACGACACATCCACGGAAATGGTGGTTCCGCGAACCCGTCTTGAAGTAAACATGCAACTGGCACGCGTTATCGGAACGGTGGTCGCAACCATAAAGAACGACTCGCTCGAGGGCCGCAAGCTTTTGGTTGTGCAAACTCTAAACAAGGACCTCGAGCCTGCCGGCAAACCGATGGTGGCGGTAGATTCGGTTGGCGCTGGAGTTGGGGAATTGGTGTTCTGGTGTCGCGGCAAAGAGGCGAGCTTTCCTTTCAAAAGGGAAGACACGCCCACCGACTGCACCATCATCGGGATCGTTGATTCGGATGCGCATGTGACTAACGGAAGTTCGCGTCGACACCAGGTTCAATAAGCAATGATTCTCGCCCGCGTCCTCGGAAATATTGTCGCCACCAGGAAGAACCATCGTTACGACAATGCCAGCATCATGCTCTGTCAACAGGTAACTCCGGAAGGCGACGAAACTGCTATGACAGTGCTCGCCCTCAACTCGGTTGATGCCGGCGTTGGTGATACGGTCCTGATTGTGCAAGAGGGCTGGGGCGCGTCGACTGCAGCGACCGGACAGCCCGGCGCTGCGATCGATTCGGCTATAGTTGGCGTCGTGGATTACGTCGATCTGTTGAAAGACGAGTAGGACAGACATTCCTGTCTGTCCACTTCTGAAAAGCTTTCAGGTTTCTTAGGGCGAAGATGAGGGACAGGCAGGAATGCCTGTCCGACAAACGAATGAGCACCGAACCAGATCACACTCGAGAGATTGCACAGCGAGTTGCCCGTCGTGTAGCTGGCGAGATTCCCGCCAAGGCGCGCAACGCTTCGCCTAAACCGGAAGTGATCTCCGAACTCGCGGCGGTAAGGGCCAGCCTCAGTGAACTCCAAAGAAAAATTGCCCAACTCGAAGCGAAGGTAAGTTCTGAATCAAGTGAACCGGCGGCTGGAGCAACCGATTACTTCGTTCCAGAACGCGCCCCGCTCGATTCGATCCGGCCGAACGCTCAGGCGTTTGACACAGGCGCACGCGCCTTCGATCAGCGCGCTCGTCCAGCGCCACTTACTCACTCCCCCTGGCTGGCGGGCGTCAATGCGAGCAACTCACATCCGAGCCAGGAAAAGTTTGGCGTGGAAGAAGCAGTCGTCTCCGAGCTGGTAGACTTTTTCGAGAAAGAGAAAACTTGCAACGTGGAACCCGGCGGCAAACCATGTGATCATTGCGCGATGTGCAGTTCGCGCGGCTTCTAACAAGAACAATCCTCGTTGGAAACAATAAAGGCCGCCCAGAAGGCGGCCTCTTCTATTGCACCGACGCGTTCGCGTGAGCGACTACTTGGTTGGCGTAGGCGCTCGCAGGCTGTTTGAATCAATCTTCGGGACCGCGGTCGCTCCTTCTTCCGCTTTGAAGTAAGGTTCTTCTTTGAAGCCGAACAACTTCGCAGAAATCACGGTGGGGAAACTCTTCAGCGTGGTGTTGTAGTCCTGTACGGCATCGTTGTAGTCCTTGCGAGCAACTGCTATCCGGTTTTCAGTTCCCACCACTTCGTCCTGCGCCTTCAGGAAATTTTCATTTGAGCGCAACTGTGGATACGACTCCTGCAATGCCAACAACCGTCCGACAGTTCCGCCAAAGCTATTTGCCGCATCAATCACGGCTTGCTTCTGTTCCGGAGTCTTGTCACCATCTGCACCCTGCGGCGGTTGTTGCGCCGCATTCAGCAACTTCGAGCGGGCCTCCGCGATTTTGCCGAACACTTCCTGCTCCTGCACGCCCGCCAGCTTTGCCGTCTCAATAAGATTGTTTAGTAAGTCGGCGCGGCGCTGAAGCTGCGTCTCCACGTTGGCCCACTTGGCCTTCACATTCTCGTGCTTCGTAGTCAAAGTGTTATAGCCGCAGCCGCTGGCCGTCGCTGCCACGAAAATAACCAAAGCCAGTAACAATAATCGTCGTCGAGTCATTTCAATTCTCCTGGTTCTGCGCGTGATCGAAGCGGGGTCGCTGCCCGGGCAGCCCGGGTGGGTTGCCAAATTCGTCCACCACCTGGATAACGCGGTCGATCTGCTCCATGTAAGCGGCGAAGATGTCGTTCGCTTCCTGGTCTGTTGAGGGCAAATAATTACTGGAACGAAACGCAAAGATCTTTTCAAATGGTTCTGCGTCCAGCGCGAACCGCCGCGCGGCCGCGCGAACGCAATCGGGTTTAGCCACCGGCGCCGCTTCGCCATGCAGCATGAGCACCGCGCGAAAGAGTGCTGCAAAACTGGCGAGGCTGTCGCTCATCAGGTCGCATAGTTTCTCGATCGAAGTCGAGGCGGGAATGTACAGCCTGCGAAGCTGAATCAATTTACTCCTCAGCTCATACTCGGTTTGATGCCGCAGGTTAACGTCCGACAGTTTGATAGACTCAAAAGGATCCCGCCCGAGAAGTACTACGCGCGCATTTGCCATCTGGTGAAACTCAATAGGAAATACGTCTGCGGCATCCGATAGTTCCTCGGCAGTGAAATAGACCGGCAAGGGATGTCCCAGGCGTTGCCATTCGCGCATGGGAGCTTGCGCCAGACGCAGATCTTCGGGCGTGATGTGGTTCAAAGTTATGAGTAGATTGTAGTCAGAACGTAATTCGATGTGGTCGCCCGCAGCAGCCGAGCCGTAGAGCACAACCGAGACGAGATTATTGCCGTGCGTGGACTGTAGATCACGCAGGAGACCATTTAATGCGTCGTGGACAACTGTCTTAACCATCTTATTTGTTTAAGTGCTGATACTAACAGAAATCCGTTGTTGCACCGGAATAAGGCGGACCTGAGCAACGGTTTTCCAGGTTCGCGTTACAACCAACTTGGACAGGCAGGCCTGCCAGTCCTACTACCAGCCGCCGCCCGCGCCGCCCCCACCGGCACTTCCGCCGCCAAACCCACCGCCGAAGCCGCCGCCACCACCACCAAACCCGCCGCCGCCCCAGCCACTGCTTGATCCGCCCCAACCTCCGCTGCGTCCTCCCGAGTTAAGGAGCGAGCCGAGCAGTAGCCACGTCCACCAACCACCGCCGCCACCTCGACCGCCGCCACCTTTTCTGGTTGACGCAATCAGGAGGATTATGACACCGAGAATAATAAGTATCGTGCAGCAGGAGTTGGAAATTCCCCCGGCGCGCGATCCGCTTCCCCGACTCTCCGGAGACTCACGATAAGCATAGCTCTGATCGATCCCATCAATACTGAATCCGCGTTTCGCCGCTAAGGTTGCCACGTATGCTTGAACAGTATCGTAAACCGCCTGGCTGTAGTTTCCCTTTTTGAGTTGCGGGACCAGTCGTTCGCGCTGGATTTGTCCCACCAGCCCATCGTTGAGATCACCCTCGAGATGATAGCCGACCTCCGTATAGTATTTTCGATCCTTCACCGCCAACAGTAAAAGGAAGCCGTCGTTTTCTTTTGAACCGATCCCCCATCCTCGATAAACATTCAAAGCATAATCTTCAATCGGCTGACCGCCAGTCGTGTCGACCGTTACCACGGCAAATTCGATGTTGGCTCGCTGCTTGAGGTTCGAATAAATAGTTTCGAGCTTGCTCTTGGTTTCCGGGTCGATGACGTGGGCATAATCAGCGACAGGCGTGAACGGTGAAGGCAAGGGAAGGGGCGACTGCCCGGTCTGAGCAAACGAAACAGGCGCCGCTGAAAACAGAATCGCGCAAGCGAACGCCACGCCTGACAAAACTAATACCGGTCGCCATACCCGGCCAAGCTGCGCGCGCGAACCAGATCTGAAAAGTTTCTTCGGCAATTAAGGTTTGTACCCGCTGGACTCGATTATCCGTCGATCAACTTATGCAATAGATAAAAAAGTGCCACACCAACAAAAACGACAATTGAGACTGTAGGGTTTCTTTCTTCTTTGTGGTTCACCTCGGGGATCAGGTCGCTGGCTGCGACGTAGAGAGTAACGCCGGCTGAAAAGGGAAGTGCGTAACCGACCGCGCTGGAAATTCTGGTACTCAACAATGCCACCGCGATAACGCCCGCAAGCGTGGCCGCTCCGATTGCCGTTGTGGCCCAGAGGGCCTTTCGCGTAGATCGCCCGGAAGCGAGCATGATAGACGCCACCGTGAACCCCTCCGGTATTTTATGCAGCAAGATGGCAATGAACACGAGTAGACCGACGCGGAAGTTAACCAAAAATGCCGCTGCGATCGAAACGCCGTCGAAGAAAGTGTGAATCCATAGACCACCAACTGCAGCATAAGCCGCGGACGGTCGCATGAACGACTCCGGATGCGTTTCCGCGCCGAAGTGAAAGTGCGGAGCGATCGTGTGCTCGAAAAGTTGAATGAGTAAGTAGCCCCCCAGGAGCAGCGTCATTGCCCCGACCACTGCTTCTGCCGCGCTTTTACCCACCAGGCCTTCAGTCCAGAGGCTGAAGCTTTCCGGAACTATCTCGATAAATATCGCCGCGAGCATAAAACCCGCGCCGAGGGCCACGAGATACTTCAGAAAGCGCTCACCCCATCGATGCGCGCCCGATCTGATAAGCACAAATCCGCCCAGCAGGTTCGCTCCGGCAGCGAGCAAGCCAAACAGTAACAGCCCCGCGAATCCTCCGTGATCAGGATTCATTAGTTGTTAATCACACCGAAAATGTCGAATGAAAACATATCGGGCCAATATACATCAGGAGGCTACTGCTGCCTATCACGGTCGCTTTTCAACGAAGCCGAGCATTACCCGACGGGCAAATAGGGCCGACAAAGGGCGAACGCTAACATCCCCCCGCAGCGACGAAACCGTGAAAAACCTCAGAAAATTACTGAGTTATCTATTGACAGCGAAAATGATGGAGCGTAGTCTACGCCTCGGGTGGTCGAAAGTGGTCGGAAGTGGGTCCAACCTCGTAGCTAACGATCATTTGCCAACTTTTCCAGGAGAGGCCACCCGCCAATTCTATTGACCCGCAAACTTTATGCTGCGAGGAAACTATACGGCCCGGATAGATGCGAAGGGTCGGCTAAAGGTGCCGACGCCGTTTCGCCGCCTCCTCGACGAGAAGCATGGCGGTGAATATTACATAACAAGTCTTTCCGGTGACAACGCTCGCATCTATCCACTGCCGGAATGGGAATCGATAGAGCAACGTCTTTCACTCCTGCCGACGATGGATCCGGCGCGGCGCAAGTTCCTTGACAGAACGAACTACTTTGGTCAGCAGGCGACGATAGATAACCAGGGACGCCTCTTAATTCATCCGCTGCTGCGCAAGAGCGCGGGCGTGATGGGAGACGTGGCGGTGATGGGGTATTTGACCTACCTGGAAGTTTGGGAGCTCGACGTTTTCAAGGCCCGCATGCTTGCCGATCCATACACCGAAGACGACGAAGCCGCAATTTCGAAGCTGGGAATTTAGAACAGTGATGAATGATGAGTGATGAGGTGTTTCGATAAACAAAAAGCTTTGGACTCATCACTCAATACTCAATACTCATCACTTGGGTTTGAAAGTTCTTTGAACAAGATCACGGGGCGGTGGTGATGGCTGCGCCTTTGGGGGGCAGAGGCGCGCCCCATCGCCCCGTGCTGCTACGAGAAACGACTGAGTTCCTCGCTCCTGAGCGAGGGGGTCTATTCGTCGACTGCACGGTCGGGCTGGGGGGACACAGCGAGGCGATCCTTGAAGCTTCAACGGCCACTCGCATAATCGGTATCGATCGCGATGCTGAGGCGCTCAGTGCCGCGACTGAGCGACTGGCCCACTTTGGCGAACGCTTTCGAGCGGTGCAGGCCGACTTCCGGGAGCTTAAGCGGGTCCTTCAGGATCTGGACGAGCACGAACCGGCAGGCGTCCTGGCAGATCTCGGAGTTTCGTCGCTTCAGTTTGACTCGCCGACGCGGGGTTTTAGTTTTCGTTTTGACGCGCCGCTCGACATGCGGATGAATCCGCACAGCGACGAAGAGAGCGCGGCGGATATTCTGCTGCGATTACCGGAAGAGGAAATAGCAGCAATCATTTTTCAGTATGGCGAAGAGCGCAACTCACGGCGCATCGCCAGGTGGATAGTTGAGAGTCGCGAGCAAGGGAAGCCGATCACGACCACAAAAGAATTAGCCGATCTGGTGGCCCGCGCTGCCGGTAAAAGGAAAAACTGGCAGATCCATCCAGCAACGCGAACTTTTCAGGCTCTACGCATCGCAGTCAATAATGAGCTTGAAGGTTTGGGCGGATTCGTCGATACGGCGATCGATCTTTTACAACCCGACGGACGCTTCGTAGTAATCAGCTTTCATTCGTTGGAAGACCGAATAATGAAGCAGGGACTGCGCCGGTTGTCGGGCTATTGCCAGTGTGACTCTCGCAGTCGATCCGATCTTTGCACCTGCGGCGCCAGGCGCGCCGTCGAAATACTTACGAAGCGTCCGGTAACACCTGACGCTATTGAAATCGCTGCGAATCCCCGATCGCGGAGCGCAAAGCTTCGCGCTTGTCGCAAGTTGATTTCCTGATATCTCCAATTAGATCGGATCTCGGATTTCAAATTTGAGATTTCAGATCTCGGATAACGAAGACTTACTACCCTGGACCCCGGGAGTTCCCCGCATGAAAAGAGTTCCCTCGAAGCAGCGCAATTCCAAGATTCATCGCGATCGCGATCTACGCGCCCTCTCCCGTCTCGCGCTATTGCTCGTCTGTGGCCTGGCCCTGGCCAGCGGTTTCGTATTTGCAGCGCAGCAGCACTTCGCCGCCATCGACTATGGTTACAAGAGCGAAGGGCTTCGTCGCGAACGCGAAAAGCTGCTTGAGGAACGGCAACACTTATTGTTGAAGGTGGAGCAGGCCTTTGCTCCGGCGCGGCTGGCAACGCAGGCGCGCGAACTAGGCCTGAAGCCACTTTTGGCCAGCCAGGTTGGAACCCAGAAGGCCGGCAGCCGGAGCCAATTGCCCATCGCGCCGGCTCTGCTTAATCCTTCCGCTTCGTTTCAGCGCTAACCCCGCGCGCTGCAATCTCAGATCTCAAATTGGAGATCTCAGATCTCAGATTTGTTAAGAAGGGATACATACCAGGGATGGCGCGTCTTTCCCGTCAGTCAGAATCACAACCAGACGTTTCGATTCGCCGCACGCTCTTTGTTGCGGCTTTCGTCGCTTTTTGGATGTTGGGTATCAGCGCCCGACTGGTTTACTTGCAGGTTTCCAGGCACGACAAGCTGGTCGCGCGCGCGCGCCAACAACAGCAGGATGCTATCGACATCAGCCCGACACGCGGGCCGGTGCTTGATCGGCAGGAGCGCGAGCTGGCGCGAACCATAGATACTACTTCGGTTTTCATCGCGCCGGACGAGTTCACGAAAGACAAAAAAGAC
>DASYMB010000360.1:0-14543 GCA_036009285.1 Pyrinomonadaceae bacterium
CCGGTCATAGAGTTCAGCGATATTGGTCTGAAGAGCGCCGAAGCCGGCCACATAGAGTGCGCGCCGATCCACTCTTTCCTGATCGCTTCTAACGCGCTCGAAGCCCAGCCCCTTCAGTAAACGCTCGCCCCGTCCCGATGCGGCCAGAGCATACACATTTTCAAGCTTGGCCGGTTCACAAATCCTGCGTACCAGTGGAACAAAATCGCGCGCCACGCACGTCAGCGCCTTGATTGGCAACGTCGAAGGCGCTCCGCTGGAATCGGTAACAATACTTTCCAAGTAAAGGTTTCTTACCAGAGGCTTCTCGCCCGGCGTATATAAACTATCTTCATCAAGGTCCTGCTCCAATATCGTCCCCTGGGCAAATCTTTCAAGTATCGTTGGGCGCAAAGGGAGCATGGTGAGGTGTCCGATCCTGCGCCCATTTATCGTGAGGATAGAGAAGCCTTCGGGATTGCGCCCATACCACTGCTCAAGCGTCCGTCGCGCAACTGCATGCTGCGCGGAGTAAGCAGCTATTTCCAGTTGAAAAATCCAATCCAGGTCGTCAGGCGTCGCCGGATTCGCATGACAAACAATGCCGGCTTCATCTTCTCTCAAGCGAGTTTTCCTTTCGGCTGAGAATCAAAGAGTGACTTCGCTAATCTGCTTCCGCAACCAGAGTTTGCGTCTTTGATTGACATGATGACGCTGTTAGAACTCGCTACGAGGTGACTCAAATGACTCGACAAGTTCTCCTTTATCCCGGCGATGATGGATATACAGTAGCAGAAGTGCCCAGCCTACCGGGTTGTGTTAGTCAAGGCACTTCGCGTGAAGAAGCTTTGGCAAACATTCGCGAAGCGATCTCGCTACACGAAGAAGCTTTGCGCGAGCGGGGCGAAAGTATTCTGTAAGTCCTGTTCAAGCGTCGATACAAGAGCGCGCCTCCTTACAAGTTCTCCGGCTCCTCTCTAACAACCTCCGTCGGCTTCTTATCCTCGCGCAAACCCTGAAACGAAGGATGCCGGATCGAACCGTCTGCGGTCCATTCGGTAAACTCTATCTCGGCCACTAACAGCGGCTTGGTCCAATGAGCATCGCGCAACCCAGGGTCTTTCGGCTTTACCGCAAAAGGCATCGTCGGCGTCGAGATGCGATCAAGTGTTTTCTGGAGTTCCAGTCTCTGCTTGATGCTGAAACCAGTGCCGACACGTCCGGTATAAACAAGCTTGCCGTTATCATAAACTCCAAGAATCAGCGACCCAAAACCGGGAAAGCCTTTCTTCGAAGGGGTGTATCCGGCAATGACAAACTCCTGCCGCTTGAGGCACTTCGTCTTCAGCCAATTTCGATTGCGCGTGGACTCGTAAGGCGAATCGGCCAATTTGGAAACGATGCCTTCGAGGCCAAACTCGCAGGCTTGTTTGAAAAACTGAGCGCCGTTTCCTTCCACGTGATCGCTGTAGCGTAAAGCCCCTTTCGCAGTTGCGGAGGCGAGCAATTCTTCCAGTTGCGCTTTGCGTATTGCGAGCGGTGTCCGAGTCAGGCTGTAACCTTCCAGATAAATCAGATCGAATATTTCAAACACGAATGCCGGCGACTTGCCAGCCTGGCCCACTTTTCCCATAGCCTGCTGAAGAAGCTGGAAACTGCTGCGACCCTGCTTGTCCAGGATCACAACTTCACCGTCGAGGATCGCGGTCGTCGCCGGAAATACTTTCAGCGCTTGGATCAGGTTAGGAAACTTTTCAGTCCAATCTTTGCCATTGCGACTCCAGAAACGCGCCTTGCCGCGACTCAAATGGCAAACCATGCGATAGCCATCAAACTTTAATTCGTGGAGCCATTCATCGCCGGGTGGCGGGTCTTTAACTAAAGTCGCCAGTTGTGGCGCGATAAATTCCGGCATCGCAGCTTTGCGCGCGCCGGGCAGTTTCTTCGGATCAATTCGGGCCATGCTTGTTCAGCTACCTCCACCGTAAGCTCAGAGTCAGTTAGTGCCGTAGTTTGAACTAAATCTCTGTGCGGCCCTGTGGTTCTCCGTGTCTCGGTGGTGATTCTTGGGAACAACGGCGGAGACACAGAGAAAAACAGAGGTTGCACAGAGGAAACAAAAATTGACACTAGCGAGAATCAAAAATCCCTTCAACGCAAGTCGCCCTTGTGGTACGATTAGCGCCACTCGATACCGATGTATCTTCACGGCTTCTCGCGCCGGAAAACTACTGGCCGTAAGTATTCCTTGAAGTAGCAAGCATACCCGCAGGAGGCAAATATGTTGAAATTAAGAATGAGTTTGTTGACGGTCGTCTCCCTGGTTTTTCTCCTTACCGCGACCGTTCCCAGCCTGGCACAAAAAAATGAGAAGAAAGAGAAAAAGGTTTACACCGGAACGCCGGTGATGTGGCACGCGCCCGACGACATTGAGTCGCGCAATCTTTTGCTGGGCGCCGGTGGCGAAAACATGAAGCCCGATCTCACGCGCGTCACTTTCGTGGCCGTGAAGGAGGGGGGTTGGTCCACCAAATATCGCGTTCTAGACGGTAAAGGCAATGAGTGGGTTGCCAAACTCAGCAAGGAGGCGCAGCCCGAGACGGCCGCAAATCGCCTGATGTGGGCTTTGGGCTACGAGACGGAGATCGCGTATCTGGTTCCAGAGTTGCAGATTCAGGGTAAGGGAACGTTCAAGAACGTGAAACTCGAAGCGCGGCCGAAGGAAGTCAAGCGTACTGACTACTGGCTGTGGACAAATAATCCATTTATCGGCAAGCCTGAATTCCAGGGTCTGAAAATTATGATGGTGCTCATTAATAACTGGGACATGAAAGACGACAATAACGCAATCCTCGCGACCAAGGGCCTGACAGATTCCGACCGGCGCTACATCATCAGCGACCTGGGAGCTACCTTCGGAAAAACCGGCGGCGTCTTTTCCCGGAGCCGTAACAATCCGTCCGACTATGTGAAAGCGGACTTTATTAAGGGAGTCGTTGGTGAGCGCGTTCAATTCAACTATGGTGGTAAGAACGGGAATCTTTTCGGGGACCTCACTGTCAGGGACGCGAAATGGATTGCCGGTTTATTAAGCCGGTTGAGCGACCTGCAGCTAAAGGACGCGTTTCGTGCCGCCAACTACAGTCCGGCAGAAGTTGAGCAACTCGCGGTAGCGGTGCGTTCACGCATCAACGCCCTCAACAGGGTATCCACGCATGTCGCTGCTAATTAGTAGTTAAGTCCAAGGTCCAAGGTCTGCGGCGATGCAGACTTTGGACTTTGCTATCTACGCTCCGCCCCCTTGTCCAGATCCAACCAGCCTCGCCTGACCTGTCGTAGGCCTCAATTCTGCCAGCGGCGATACTCGTTGGCGATCTCCGTCTGAGGGAATCCTCGACTTGACCCGCTAACGTGAACAAGCCCTGCTAACTTCAAACTACAAAAAGAAAGACCGGCGTGGGACCACGCCGGCTCTTGTAGGACAGGCATTCCTGCCTGTCTTTTTTTGCATCGCGAACTTCCGAGCCGAACACGGACAGACCGGAGAAGTAATCTACTGAGGGACAGGCAGGAATGCCTGTCCTACCCTTTTCCTACTCCGCCACTTCTTCTACTTCGCCGTCAGTACTGGCGGCCACCAGTGGTTCGCGCCCTGGAGGAGGCGCAGGCATGTCGTGCCCACCGACGATGTCCGGGAAATCATCAAGCTCGCGTTCGCGTGCCTGATCTGCAGTTTCATCGCGAGCGATCTCCACGTTGCGGTAATACTCCATACCGGTTCCGGCAGGAATCAACCGACCCATGATGACGTTCTCTTTCAAACCACGCAGGTAGTCAATGCGTCCGGAGATGGCCGCCTCGGTTAGTACGCGAGTGGTTTCCTGGAACGAGGCTGCCGAGATGAACGAGTCAGTCGACAACGAAGCTTTAGTGATACCGAGCAAGAGGGGTTCGGCCTGCGAAACTTCGCCGCCGTCTTTGTTAACGCGCTCGTTTTCATCAGTGAAGCGGAAACGATCGACCTGCTCCTCGAGCAGGAAGTCGGTGTCGCCAACTTCCTTGATCTTCACCCAGCGCAGCATCTGCCGCACGATAACCTCGATGTGCTTGTCGTTGATGTTCACACCCTGCAGGCGATAAACCTCCTGGATTTCGTTCACCAGGTATTCCTGCAAGCGCTGCATACCGAGCACGCGCAGAATGTCGTGCGGGTTCAGCGGTCCATCCATCAATGCCTCGCCGGCGCGCACGCGGTCGCCTTCCTGCACGTTGATGTGCGTACCGCGTGGAATGTCATACTCGCGCTCTTCACCGTCGTCGCCGGTAATGATCAGTTTGCGCTTGCCCTTGGCAATCGGACCGAGCGTAACTGTACCGTCGATTTCCGACATGACCGCGGTCTCCGCCGGCCGTCGTGCTTCAAACAACTCAACCACGCGCGGCAGACCGCCGGTGATGTCTTTGGTCTTGGTTGTTTCGCGCGGAATCTTCGCGATGATATCGCCCGGCTCCACCTCTTCGCCGTCGACCACCATCAGGTTGGCCCGCACCGGCATCTGGTAAGTCTTCAGCAGTTTGTTGCTGGCGTTCCGAACTTCCAGACGCGGCTGTTTCTTCTCGTCGGGCGAGTCTTTAACAACCATGCGCGACTGCCCGGTTACTTCGTCAACCTCTTCATCAAAGGTCACGCCTTCTTTCAAATCCTGATACTTAACGTGGCCGGCAACCTCGGTAAGAATCGCGAAGGTGAACGGATCCCACGTAGCCAACAGTTGATCCTGCGTTACGCGCGCGCCGTCTTCAACCAGGATGTGCGCGCCGTAAACGATTTGATAACGCGCCGCCTCGCGACCCCGATCGTCGATGATCGTGAGCGATCCATTACGATTCATCGCGATACGTTCGCCCTTGCGGCTTTTTACGGTCTGGAGGTCTAAATACTTTATCGTCCCGTCCTGGCGAGCTTCGTGTTTCGAAGACTCTTCCAAACGCGCCGTACCACCGATGTGGAACGTGCGCATCGTAAGCTGCGTGCCCGGTTCGCCGATCGACTGCGCGGCAATCACGCCTACAGCCTCGCCGATTTCAACCGGCCGCCCGGTTGCAAGGTTGCGACCGTAGCACTTGATGCAGCAACCACGACGCGATTCGCAGGTCAGCACCGAACGAATGCGCACGCGCTGCACGCCCGAACGTTGAATCTCCGACGAAAGGTCTTCGTCAATCTCCGCATTCGAGTCGACGATTACGCGGCCTTCAACGGGGTCGATAACGTCTTCGAGAGCGATGCGGCCGACGATGCGATCGCGCAACGACTCGATCTCTTCGCCGCCTTCGACGATTGCCGAGGCAGAAATCCCGCGCAGCGTGCCGCAGTCAGGCTCGCTAATAATTACGTCTTGCGCAACATCTACTAAACGTCGCGTCAGGTAACCGGAATCCGCTGTCTTCAGTGCTGTATCGGCCAGACCCTTGCGCGCGCCGTGCGTCGAGATGAAGTACTGGAGCACGTCCAGGCCTTCGCGGAAGTTTGCCTTGATTGGCGTCTCGATGATTTCGCCGGAAGGCTTGGCCATCAATCCGCGCATACCCGCGAGCTGGCGAATTTGCTGGGCGCTGCCGCGCGCTCCGGAGTCGCTCATAACCAGGATTGGATTGAGTTCGCCGGAAGATTTCTCGCGCTCGTCCATCGCCTTGAACATTTCTTTGGCGACTTTGTCAGTCACTTCAGACCAAATGGCGATGACTTTGTTGTAACGTTCACCCGAAGTGATCACGCCGTCGAGGTATTGCTGTTCGACTGCGATGACATCTTTTTCAGCTCTATCGACTAAGGGCTTCTTCGCATCGGGCGTAACGAGATCGTCGATGCCGATGGAGATGCCGGCCTTGGTGGCGTAAAGGAAACCAAGGTTCTTGAGATCGTCGAGCATCTTCACTGTCATCTCGTGGCCGAGACGAATGTGCGAATAGTTGACGAGCGATTGCAGTCCCTTTTTCTTGAGCGTGCCGTTGAAAAACGGCAGGCCCGGCGGAATCGAATCATTGAAGATGACGCGACCAACGGTAGTGTCGATAACACGACGCACGTCTTCCTGCACCGCGGCTCGCAGGATGTCCTGCGGATCGTGTTCCTGAGTTAGATCGATCAAGTCTCCCTGAATGCGGAGCTTGATTGGTGTCTGCGTAGTTACCTCTTTCGCGTCCAGCGCCAGCAGCACTTCCTCGAGCGAAGCAAAAACTCGACCTTCACCTTTCGCGCCGGCTTTGTCGCGCGTCAGGTAATAAATTCCGAGCACGATATCCTGCGAAGGCACAGCGATCGGCTGTCCGCTTGCCGGGCTGAGAATGTTGTTGCTCGAAAGCATCAACACTGCCGCCTCGATCTGCGCTTCCGGCGAAAGCGGAATGTGTACCGCCATCTGATCGCCGTCGAAGTCAGCATTGAATGCAGTGCAGACGAGCGGGTGAATCTTGATTGCTTTGCCTTCAACCAGCACCGGCTCAAACGCCTGGATTCCCAGACGGTGAAGCGTCGGCGCGCGGTTCAAGAGCACTGGATGCTCGCGAATCACTTCCTCGAGAATGTCCCAGACCACCGGCTCCTGGCGCTCAACCATTTCACGCGCCTGCTTGATGGTGGCCGCATGGCCCTGCTTCTCGAGCTGGTTGTAAATGAACGGCTTGAATAATTCGAGCGCCATCTTCTTCGGCAGACCGCACTGGTGCAGCTTCAACTCCGGACCAACCACGATGACCGAGCGTCCCGAGTAGTCGACGCGCTTGCCGAGCAGGTTCTGACGAAAGCGTCCCTGCTTGCCTTTGAGCGTTCCACTCAGAGACTTCAGCGGGCGATTGTTAACCCCACGCAGCACGCGGCCGCGACGGCCGTTATCAAACAACGCGTCGACGGCTTCCTGAAGCATGCGCTTCTCGTTGCGCACGATCACTTCCGGCGCGCGCAGTTCCATCAGCTTCTTGAGACGGTTGTTGCGATTGATGACGCGGCGATAGAGATCGTTAAGATCCGAAGTGGCGAAGCGTCCACCATCGAGCGGCACGAGCGGCCGCAGCTCGGGGGGAATAACCGGAATGACGTCGAGAATCATCCACTCCGGACGATTGCCTGACTTCAGAAAACTCGTCGCTACCTTTAGTCGTTTCGAATATTTTAGTTTCTTCTGTTGCGAAGTTTCTTCGCGCATTCGTTTGCGAAGCTCGATCGAAAGTTCCTCGACCTTCACCATCGCCAGCAGTTCCTTGATCGCTTCGGCGCCCATCTTGGCAACAAACTGCGCCGGAAAATCGCGCACGAGCTCACGATAGCGCTCGTCGGAAAGCAGCTCGCGCTCTTTGATTCCGGGAACGTCGCCCGGATCGATGACGATGTAGGATTCGAAGTAGAGAACCTTTTCCAGCTCGCGCAGAGGAATGTCGAGCAGGTGGCCGATGCGCGAAGGCAATCCCTTGAAAAACCAGACGTGCGAACACGGGCTGGCAAGATCGATATGCCCCAAACGCTCGCGGCGCACCTTTGCCTGCGTCACTTCCACGCCGCACTTGTCGCAGATCACGCCGCGGTGCTTCATGCGTTTATATTTCCCGCAGAGGCATTCCCAATCAGCTACCGGCCCAAAGATGCGGGCGCAGAAAAGCCCATCGCGCTCCGGCTTAAAAGTGCGGTAGTTGATCGTCTCCGGCTTTGTTACCTCGCCATGCGACCATTGCCGGATTTTGTCCGGCGAAGCCAGCGAGATTCGAATTGCCTCAAAGTCAGGAGCTAATTGCGTCTTCTCTTGTTGAAATCGAAACACTTGATTTTCTCCGTACCAAAATGGACTTTGGCCTTGGGCCTTTGGTCTTAGAAAGCCCGACCCATGAATGACACCACCAAAGTCCTAAGTCCAAAGACCTAAGACCAACGCTTTACCCTTCAACCGCGCTCGTTATGAGCGCTTCGCCCACACCTTCTTCAGTTCCGTCACCGTTGCCGGGAACCTTCTTATTGATCAGCTCAACGTCGAGGCAGAGAGACTGCAGCTCGCGCACGAGGACGTTGAACGACTCGGGCAGACCCGGATCAAAATCAGCCTCGCCTTTTACGATGGCTTCATAAATTTTCGATCGCCCGGCGACGTCGTCGGACTTCGCCGTCAACAGCTCCTGAAGAATGTGGGCCGCGCCGTAAGCTTCCAGCGCCCAAACTTCCATCTCTCCAAATCGCTGACCACCGAATTGCGCCTTGCCTCCCAGCGGCTGCTGCGTAATCAAGCTGTATGGCCCAATCGAGCGCGCGTGAATCTTGTCGTCAACCAGATGCGAAAGCTTGAGCATGTAGATGTAACCGACGGTTACCTTCTGCTCGAACGGATCGCCGGAAAGTCCGTCGTAAAGAATGGCCTTGCCCGACTCGTTGATGATCTCCGGAAGGCCGAGCTCGGTAGCGCGGCGGCCGGCCAGTTTCAACTTCTGCTTGATCTCCGCTTCGGTCGCACCGTCGAAAACCGGCGTGGCAAAGTGAACACCCAAAACGCGCGCTGCCCAGCCGAGGTGCGTCTCCAGAATCTGGCCCACGTTCATACGCGAAGGCACGCCGAGTGGATTGAGCACGATTTCAACCGGAGTTCCGTCCGGCAGATAAGGCATGTCTTCTTCCGGAAGGATCCGGGCGATGACGCCTTTGTTTCCGTGACGGCCGGCCATCTTGTCGCCCACTGAAAGCTTGCGCTTCATGGCGATGAAGACCTTGACCATCTTGATCACGCCGGGAGCGAGCTCGTCGCCCTGCCGCAGCTTGGCGATCTTCTCTTCGTAAATGTCGGAGAGAATTTTGATTTGCCGCTCGGTGCGATCTTCGTATTCTTTGATCTCAGCGCCAACGTCAACACGCGACGACGCCATCTGCACTTTCCTGAGCACCTTCGCTTCAATGCCCTCGAGCATCTCGCGAGTAATCGCCTCCCCTTTCGGAATAACCACTTCACGATTAACGGTGAGGTCGGCTGAAAGCTTGCGTCCTTCGAGCAGCTCGCGAATGCGCTGATCGCGCTGCTCGCGAAGAATGCGGGTTTCGTCTTCGAGGTCGCGCCGCAGACGATCTTCTTCTTCCTGTTCGATTGCGAGCGAACGCTGGTCCTTTTCCTGACCCTTGCGCGTGAAGACCTGAACGTCGACGACCGTACCGTCGATTCCCGGCGGTGAAACCAGCGAAGCGTCTTTAACGTCGCCGGCCTTTTCACCGAAAATCGCGCGCAGAAGTTTTTCTTCAGCAGTCAGTTGGGTTTCGCCTTTCGGCGTAACTTTGCCAACCAGGATCGAACCGGGCTTGACCTGCGCGCCGATGCGAATGATGCCGCTGTCGTCGAGATCGCGCAGCATGTTCTCGCCGACGTTCGGAATGTCGCGCGTGATCTCTTCCGGTCCCAGCTTCGTATCGCGCGCTTCGATCTCGAGCTCTTCGATGTGAATCGAGGTGTAGTAGTCCTCTTTCACCAGTCGCTCGGAAACGAGTATCGCGTCCTCGAAGTTGTAACCGCGCCACGGCATGAAGGCCACCAGCACGTTGCGGCCGAGCGCGAGCTCGCCGCGATCGGTACATGGACCGTCGGCAATTACCTGGCCCTTTGAAACTCGTTCGCCAACGTGAACAATCGGACGCTGATTGATGCAGGTGTTCTGATTCGAGCGCTTGAATTTGATCAGCGTGTAAATGTCCGCCGTCACTTCGCGCGAGATCGTTCCGTCAACGTTGTGATCGGCCTTGATGATTGCGCGTTCAGAGTCGACGTAGTCAACCACGCCATCGCGTTTGGCAACTACGACTGCGCCGGAATCGCGCGCGGTAGTTTGCTCCATGCCGGTACCGATGTACGGAGCTTCGGCGCGCAGCAGCGGCACCGATTGACGCTGCATGTTCGAACCCATCAGGGCGCGGTTCGCGTCGTCGTTTTCGAGAAACGGAATGAGCGAGGCGGCCACCGAAACGAGCTGCTTCGGTGAAACGTCGACGTACTCGATGTCTTTCCTGAGCGCCAGGATAAACTCGCCGGCTTTGCGGGCCGCGTTGCGCTCGTTGATGATGTATCCCGTCTCATCGAGGCCAATGTTCGCCTGGCCCACCACGTGCTTATCTTCTTCCCAGGCAGTCAGGTAAAAAGGCCACGGTTCATAGTCGGCCTTGCGGCCGCCGGCGCTGACTTTCTTGTTGATCTTCTCAAGCTCTTCCAGCGGCAGATGCTCGCCGTGCTTGAGTTTCGTATCGCCTCCGTTTTGGACGCGCACGTATTCAACGACTTTGCCGTCGGTAACTTTCCGGTACGGAGCCTCGATGAAACCGAATTCGTTGATGCGCGCAAAACAGGACAGACTCGAAATCAAACCGATGTTCGGACCTTCCGGGGTCTCAATCGGACAAATGCGTCCATAGTGAGTCGGGTGAACGTCGCGAACTTCAAATCCGGCACGCTCACGCGACAGACCGCCTGGTCCGAGAGCCGAGAGACGACGCTTGTGCGTAATCTCAGACAGCGGATTCGTCTGGTCCATGAACTGCGAAAGCTGACTCGATCCAAAAAACTCGCGCACGGCCGCGGTTACCGGCTTCGCGTTGATAAGATCGCGCGGCATCGTCGTCTGCATTTCCTGATGGATCGACATCTTTTCCTTGATCGCACGTTCCATGCGTTCGAGGCCGATGCGGAATTGGTTCTCCAGCAGCTCGCCAACCGCGCGCACGCGGCGATTACCAAGATGATCGATGTCGTCAGCCTGATACTCGGACGGGTTCTTGCGCATCTTCAACACGTAAGAAACCACTTCGTAGAAATCCCTGGCGGAAAGCAGCGGATCGTTTATGCGCTCGCGCTCGGGCTTGCCCATCTTGATGTTGAACTTCAGACGGCCCACCCGGGAGAAATCAAACTTGCGCGGATCGAAGAACATTGCCTCGAGCAATTTATAAGCGGTCTGAACAGTCGGCGGATCGCCGGGGCGCATCTTGCGATAAATTTCCAGCAGCGCATCCACCGGCTTCGTGATTACATCTTTCTTGAGCGTCTGCGAAAGAATCGAGCCGATGTCATCGCGCTCCGGGAAGAACACGGAAAACGTGTCGATACCGCCCTCGACGATTTCCTGCAGCTTCGCCGGATTGATTTCGTTGTTCGCTTCGAGGATGACCTCGCCGCTCTCTTTGTTCACGATGTCTGAAACAGCGTAGGCGCCTTCAAACTGCGAAGTCTCCATCTCTACTTCGCCGATGTTCGCCTTACGAAGAGCGTCAAGCGCGGACATCGTCACTTTCTTGCCGGCGCGAACAATTGGATCGGGCCCACGTCCTTTGATATCAAAATCGACCTTCATCCCGACCAGGCTGGTTGGCCCCTGCTCCGGCACCTGGATCATCAGACGTCCGTCTTCAACCCTGATCTCATCCGTTACGTAGAGGGCGCGCAACATGTCCTCGTCTGCAAACGAAGCATTCTTCACACGCTCTTCCAGCGCGGCATCGCTCTTCACGAGCTTGCCGTCTATTTCCTTACCGAACCATAGACCAAGCGCGCGCAGAAAGATCGACGCGAGAAACTTTCGCTTGCCGACGCGAACGTAAAGCAGGTTCTTCTGGTCGTATTCGAATTCCACCCACGAGCCGCGGTAAGGAATAATTTTGGCAATATAAATTGCGCCGCGTTTGAAAAAGACGCCGGGGCTGCGGTGAAGCTGCGAGACGATGACGCGTTCGGTGCCGTTGATAATGAAGGTACCGTTATCTGTCATCAAAGGAATTTCACCAAAGAAGACTTCTTCTTCTTTGATGTCGCGAATCGAGAGGACTTCAGTCTCCGGATCTTTGTCGTAAACGGTAAGGCGAATCTTCACCTTCAACGGAACGCTGTAGCTCATGCCGCGCTCCTGGCATTCCTGCTGATCGTGTTTGTGCTTCAGCCCCACCGGCTCGCCGCAGTTTTCGCAAAGCTGGGGGCGCACGGAGTTAAACGTACCGCACTTGTGGCAGAGCGTTTCACCGGCAGCCAGCGGATTGACCTTGATCGTAGAACCGCAATGCTTGCAGTTCGCTCGCAGGTAGTTCAGACCTTCGAGGCGTCCGCACTTACATTGCCAGTTACCGATCTGGTATTCGACAAAGTCGAGCGTGGCCGTGCCGCGGAAATCGGAGATCGGAAATACCGACTGAAACACAGCCTGTAGTCCGGTGTTCTCGCGTTCCTCCGGCAGAAAGTCCATCTGCAGAAAGCGATTGTACGACTCGCGCTGAATCTCGATCAGATTCGGGATTCGCACGGCTGTAGAAATTTTGGAAAAGTCCACGCGCTCAGGCGCCTGGCTCGTGCGTTTTCCCAACCCTGTGTTTACTGATTGAAGCAGATTTCCTTGCATGAGAGGTTCCCTTACTGAATTGGTGATTTTGGATTTCTGATTTTAGAGTGAAGAGGGCGCTCTTTCTTCAATCACAAATCTGAAATCTAAAATCGTTCAAAAGACGCAAGACGCGGTCAGGGCGCAGAATGCCCCGACCGCTTGATCACAAAAAAGCGGCTGAATTTTCTCGTCGATTTTTTCGGAATAACGCCAGCGCCTCAATACTCTCTTAACTTACGCGCCAAGGCCACGAGTGTCAAGCCAACCCAACAGTCGCGAGTCTTAAGTCTGGAGTCCAGAGTCAAGAACTCCAACAAGGGATTCTAGACTCCGGACTCACGACTCCAGACTAAGTTTTTATTTCACTTCGACGGTTGCGCCCGCGTCGGCCAGTTTCTGACGGACGGTTTCAGCTTCTTCTTTCGAGACGCCTTCCTTCACCGGCTTTGGCGCCGCTTCGACGAGATCCTTGGCTTCTTTTAAACCAAGTGCCGTCACTTCGCGAACAACCTTGATGACGTTGATCTTGTTACCGCCGATAGCTTGCAAGATTACGTCGAACTCGGTTTTCTCTTCAACGGGCGCCGCGGCTTCACCACCGCCACCAGCGGCCGGAGCGGCCACCGCCGCGGCTGCGGCTGAAACGCCGAAAGTTTCTTCCAGTTCCTTCACGAGCTGTGAAGCTTCAAGAAGCGTCATGCTCTTCAAAAACTCAATAACATCTTCACGTGTTGCTGCCATGATTGCCTTTCTATCCTCCTCAAGGGTTCCTTTGTTGCTGTCTGTTTGACGGTTCGCAGCAGGAGAACCCACGGGACTCTTTTCGAGCTGCTTGCATCGCAACTGAAAAAACGTCCGAAGCGCGAAGTGCGATCTGACTTATCGCTGCGCTCGTTTTCCGCGTCCGGCCCCACTGACTCTATTGCGGAGTCCGGATTTCGGATTGCGGTTTTTTGCTTTCCGCATTCCGAATTCCGCAATCCAAAAATGTTAGGCGGCCTCGCCGCCCTTCTGATCACCAATCTGTTTGACTACGATCGCCAGGTTGCGCGGCACCGCCGATAGCACGGTGACCAACCGCTGCGCCTGAGCATTAATCAGGAACAGTACTTTCGAAATCAATTCTTCCTTAGAAGGCAGGCTGGCAATAGCTTCAACGTCTTTCAGCGCGACGACATTGCCTTCAACTATGCCCACCTTGAATTTGAAAATATCCGGGTTCGCTTTCGTAAACTTAGCAATCGCTTTTGAAAGACCCACTGGATCTTCGTTGCTGAGCGCAACCGCGGTCACGCCCTTAAACTGATCCGCGGCCTTTGCCAACGCTGTGCCTTCCGCGGCCTTGCGCGCAAGCGTGTTCTTCACGACTCCGTAGCTCACGCCCGCTTCCCGCAATTGATTGCGGAGTTCCTGATCCTTGGGGACAGTCATGCCCTGGAATCCGACCAGCATCGCGGCTTTCGCGTTCTTGAATTGCTCTGTGAGCGCTTCCAAATCTTTTTGTTTCTGGGCCTTGGTTTTCATTTGTAGCTCCTCACTATTTCACGTAAGCCGCTTCATCGAGCAATACGCCGGGACTCATCGTAGCCGCCAAATTAACCTTCTTCACATATTTGCCTTTGGCGGTTGACGGCTTGGCCTTCACCACCGCTTCGAGCAACATGCGCGCGTTGTCGCGTAGCTTGTCCGCGTCAAACGACACTTTGCCGACCGGAACGTGGATCACCCCAGTCTTATCGACGCGATACTCCACCTTTCCGGCCTTCGTTTCTTTAACTGCGGTTTTCACGTCGAAGGTTACAGTGCCGGTTTTTGGATTCGGCATCAAGCCGCGCGGGCCGAGCACCTTTCCCAATCCGCCGACGAGCCGCATCATGTCGGGAGTGGCAACGACCGCGTCGAAGTCGAGCCAGCCGCCCTTTATCTTCTCCACCATGTCCTCGCCGCCGACAAAGTCAGCGCCTGCTTCTTCAGCTTCTTTGATCTTGTCGCCCTGCGCGATCACGAGGACGGTCTTCGACTTGCCGAGACCATGAGGAAGAACAATCGTTCCGCGCACAAGTTGATCAGCCTTGCGAGGATCGACTCCCAACCACATCGTCAACTCAACCGTTTCGTCAAACTTGGCGAACGCAATCTCTTTAACTTTTGAGACTGCTTCCTCGAGGTTGTATTTACGTCCGACC
>DASYMB010000361.1:0-6292 GCA_036009285.1 Pyrinomonadaceae bacterium
ATGCGCCCGTCGCCGTCGTGAATGCGGGCGAAGGCGTTGGCGCGGTAGCACTCGGCGTGAATGCGCGCGTTCCAGTCGTGGAACGGCGTGGCCGACGGCTCGCGCGGCATCTCGTCGGTCCACGGGTTCTCGCGCGGCGGTTGATAAAAATGGCCATGAATGATTAGGGCTCTCATAACTCTACCAAGCGGTGTCTCCTGGTTTGAACTAAACTCTATGCGTCCTTGTGCCCACCGTGCCTCCGCGGTGAATATTGTTTACCACAGAGGCACCGAGAACACTGAGCTACACACAAAAACTGAAACCAGGACACTACCCAAAATGTCACTTCAACGATAACATCTCGTCGTCACGCGAGTAATATAAACGTTTCCAACTCCACTCCGCATTCGCGAAGTCCAATGAAGCTTTTAGCCATCATTCCCGGTCTGGCGCTGATCCTGATAATTCTGTGGGACGCTTTCGAAACTATCATCCTGCCGCGCCGAGTGACCAGGCGGCTTCGTTTGACCAGCGTTTTCTACCAGGCGATCTGGCTGATTTGTTCCAGGCTGGTGCGCGCTATGAGCGATCGCAAAAGACGCGAGAAATATCTGGGGATGTTTGGGCCGCTATCGCTGCTAATGCTGCTTGCCTTGTGGGCGGCGGGACTAATCATTGGCTACGCAATTCTGCTTTGGGCAATGGACACGCCGCTTAACGTCGCGGTCGCGCGTACAAACTTCGGAACTTACGTTTATCTCAGCGGCGTTACTTTTTTTACGCTGGGTTACGGCGACGTGGCGCCGGTACTGGGAACGGGGCGAATGCTCGTGGTCATTGAAGCCGCAACGGGATTTGGGCTGCTGGCGATCGTGATCGGATATCTCCCGGTCCTTTACCAATCGTTTTCGCGTCGTGAAGTTAACATTGCGTTGCTTGACGCGCGCGCGGGCTCACCCTCGAGCGCCGCTGAGATGCTGCGGCGACACGGGGCGAGCGGACACTTGCATGATCTGAACCCGGTGCTGCATGAGTGGGAGCACTGGTCGGCCGAGTTGCTTGAAAGTCACCTCTCCTATCCGGTGCTTTGTTACTTTCGCTCACAGCATGACAACCAATCCTGGTTGGGTTCGATGACGACGATTCTGGACACGTGTGCCCTGGTGCTTGTCGGGGTGGGGGAGACGCCCACCTGGCAAGCAGGGCTGACCTTTGCCATGGCGCGGCATGCGGTTGTCGATCTGGCGCAGATCTTCCGGACGACGCCTGCGAGTCCCGGATCGGATTCTCGCCGGCTGCTGCCCGGAGAGCTCGAACGAATTCGGGAAATCCTCGCGAGGAATAATACGCATCTCCGGGATGGAGCGGAGGCGGAAGCGAAACTTGCGGAGCTCCGTCTGATGTATGAACCCTATGTCTGCGCCCTCTCGGAATTGTTGTTGATGCCGCTTCCCCCGTGGATCGTCGGCAGCGAGGCGATCGATAATTGGAAGACCAGCGCCTGGGGAAGAATACAATAGCGGCAAGGATGCCACCTCTATGGAAAAGCGAATACGCAAAACCATTTTCCATATCACATTTCACAATTCTCATTTTCCCTTTGGCTCGCTGCGGGATTAGGTAAATGAAAAAGTGAATGACAAATGGAAAATCTGGTTGAAGCCTTACTTCATAATGCGTCGCTAGCTGAAACTACATGAGCGTAAAGAGCTGGATAAAGAGACTAGGGTTCTGGGGAGTGTTGTTCTTCCTGCTGAAGGGATTACTCTGGTTAGCTATTCCCGCGCTCATTGCGTTCTTCGCAGATTAAGGTAAGAAGCAGAAGTCAGGTCAGTCAAACTTAATGCTGCCGTACCGTAACTACGCCTGAAGTTTTCTCTAACCGTTGATTCGCTCACGTCTGACCTCTGATCTCTGTCCTCTGTCCTCTGTCCTCTGTCCTCTCTCACATGGGCCAGTTGACACATCATTGATCGCTGCATAGAATTCCAGCACCCCAAAAATTGAACCAGCGGAGGAGGAAGTCAGGGTGAAAACAACTATTCGTGTCAATCGCAAGCGTCCAGAGTCAATGACCAAACAGATCACGGACCAGCTCACGGGGCTTATCGAGTCAGGGGCCATGACCATAGGCAGTTATCTGCCGAGTGAACGTGAGCTTGCCAACTCACTAAAGGTAGCGCGAAACGTCGTGCGCGGAAGTTATGAGAATCTGATGAAGGCAGGAAGAATCCAGAGCGAAGGTCGCAAGGGTCGAACGGTCCGATCTACAGGCAGCAAGAAACGCGCCGGCGCCGCCAAGGGTTCGAAGAGCGCCGCAGGTGCTAAAGCGCGCAAGAAATAACTGAACCACAATCGGCGGCAGCCCGGTGTCCCCCTCCCTCGTTTATTAGTAACTAGAATCACTGCCCGAGATTTGCAGTTTCCTCTCCGAGAGCGAGGATTTCGCTGCGTATTGCCTTGCGTTCGGCGAGCAACCGCACAAAGAACCGGCGCCGCACCAGGAAGAATGCCAGCGCTCGAAGTCCGCCCAGAAATTTATCAAACCCTTCGAAGAAGCGAATCGCGAGATAACCTGCCAGGGGAATGAGCACGGCCGCCGCAAGCGCAAACCGCCATCCTTCGAATTTGTAGCCGGCCGCCGCGGCAATCAACCACGTGAGCGGAAACAGCAGCATGGCCGACATAATCTTTACCGTAGAAACAACGTCGTCATCGTTCTTCGAAAACCTGGTAGCGAGATAACCACCGAGCCGGTAGGCCGGGTAGTGGACGAGCGCTCCCAGTGTCGCCGGCAAAATCAACGCCAGAAAAAGAAGCACCCGAGATATCAAATGCGTGAACACGTCGAGCGTGGACTTCGGCGGAGAAAGATCGTCCGGATCGACGCCGGCCTGAGTGAGCTCCTCTTCAAAGCGGCTCATGCGCACTTCGAGTTTACGTAAACGTTCCGGCGCGCGCTCGCGTAAAACCTGATAGGCTTTGACAAAGCGTTGCTGCAGTTGCAACTCGCCTGCAAGACTCTCGCTTCCCTCCCCGCCCGGCTCCGAAGAAAAAATTCTTTCTGCTTGCGTGATGGTCTGCAGCGCCTCCTCGTGTTCAGCGTCGAGCATCACTTCACGAAGCGCACACTCGATGCGATTAGAAAGCTCCTTGACGGCAGTGCGCGGCGGATTTCCGTCTGCTTCCATTTCAACCCGCGCCACCTCGAGCGGCTTCCCGAAATAAAGCAACACAGCGCTGCGAAACTTTGTTTTGGAGGTGTAGTAAAGACCGGCCGGGACAATTTTCAGATCCGTCACTTCACCAGTGGATAGGGCGCCGAGCGCGATGCGTGCGGCTCCGGTCTTGATGGGCCGCAGGCGTGGCTCATCGTGTGAAACGCCCTCGGGACAGATGCCGATGGTGCCGCCGCGCGCCAATAGCTTTCGCGCCGCCACAAACATCTCGCGGTTTTTGGAAACGTCTTCGCCCTCGTCCTGGCGGCGATAGACCGGCAGCGAATCCATGGCGCGCACGAAGTAACCGAGCACCGGCGTGCGAAACAGCGGTGACTTCGCCAGAAACGAAACGCGCCGGGGGGCGAGCGATAAAAGAAACGCAGGATCGACCAGGGCGTTGGGATGGTTGAGCACAAAAATGACCGGACTCTTTCGCGGCACGTGTTCAATGCCAACTACTTCAACGCGCCGAAAATAGACGCGCATCGCAAATCTGAGAATGGCAACGATAATTCGGCGAGTCATCCTGGATAAGCCGCGGATTAATGCGGACGACGCGGATCAGAATGTCTTGAGTTCTGATCCGCGCCTCTCTGCGTTCATCCGCGGCCTCTTTAAGATCCCCTATTGCGGTGCGAAGCGTTGGCGGTATTCGCCCGATAAGATAAATGCCTTGACCATCTCCGCCTTGCGGAAGTCGCCATTAAATTGCTCCAGCTTGGCCCACCAGAAGGCGTAACCTGCGTAGTCAATATTTCGGCGGAGGTAACCGTAATACTGCATGGCCACGAAGCTCTGATTTAGTAGGAGTTGTTTGAAGGCCGGACTGTTCGCAACTATTCTGAGCGCTCGGGCGCGTCCGCTCGTGTCACCGCTCCCATAAGCAGCGATGGCTTCGGCGCGTTCAGCGGGCGGCGGCGTAATAAACTCGTGCGCGTAAATTCGATCCACGTAGGTCTCGGCCGGCAGGCCTTCAGGATAGTCCCACTTGAAAGACGGACGGGAAACAAACTCTTCCGTAAACTTCTGCGTGTTCGCATCCAACAGCGCTTCCCAACCCGGCGATCCGACAATCAAATCTCGACTAATCTCCTGCGTGTCGCGAGTGAAGTCCGAATAATAAGGCGGCACCTGCAACGACCCTGCATAAATCCGGTACACGTAGAAACCGGTGTGTTGAAACTCGATCGACAAAAAGAAAGCCGCGGAGGTATCAATTTTTTTGACTTCGCGACAATGCGCATCCGTTCCACACGACTCGATGTTGTTAACCCAGAACGCAAAGCCTGGCGCGTCCGGCTCGCGATTAAAGAAGTCGTGGTAATGCTGACGCACAAAAAACTGCGAGTCATCCAGCGGATTAGTTGCGGACGGCGCAGTATCATTGTCAGCTAGCGAAACTATTGCCTGTCCTGATCCTCCGAGTATCGCGTTGCCGGTCAAATCATACATTGAGACGACGATCGTTTCCGGGTTTTCAATGAACGCGTCATCGGTAAGCAGGATTGCAAAGCTCTTGCTCGTTTCACCAGCGGCGAAGCTAAACGAGCCGAAGGCGCCGGTGTAATCGGACGACTGCAAGGCGGTGCCGTCGGCGGTTTCATAGTGCACCGTGGCCGCTTCATTTGTGTTGCCCGAGCGCGTGACGGTTATTTGCACACTTCCCGCACCTTCATTCACGTTATAAGAAGCGTTTGCAAATTGCAGGACTGACGGTGGCGGAATCTGCGGCGGCGACGAAAGCGGCTGCCAGGCTGGTGGGCCAAAGTCGTCAGCTTTGTTATGAGTAATGTTCGTTTGATTACTGCCGTCAGTACTCATTACGAAGATTTCCGTGCCCTCCAACGGGTTCAGTGGAAGTGCCTGCCCTCTTTGGAAAGCGATCCTGGTCCCATCGGGCGAGAAGACCGGATAATGATCGTCGGCAAGGTTGTTTGTTAGTCGAATCGGATTGCTGCCGTCTGCGTTCATCGTGTAAAGCTGAAACCTGTAAATGCCGTTGCGCGGGGTATCGCGATTACTGGCAAAGGCAAGCTTGCTACCGTCGGGCGACCACGAGCTAAACGTAATCAATCGCGGTGTTGTTAGTCAGCCTGACGCGGTTGCTGCCGTTGGCATTCATAACATAAATCTCGTTACTGTCAGGCACGTTTGAAGAAACCTTCGTGAAAGCTAGCTTATTCCCGTCGGGAGACCACACCGGTCCCAGGTCGCCTCCGGTCGTGCTCAGCGCGATCTGATTGGTACCGTCAGCATTCATCAAATAGATATAAGGCACACAAGGATCCTCGGCAGACGACTTGAGCTGTGGCTTCGCAACGATGATCACGCATGAGCCGCCGCGCGTGAAAGCGATCCTGGTTCCATCCGGCGACCAGGCTGGTTGGCCCTCGTCGATCGAGTTGTTGGTTAATCTCTGGACGTTGCTGCCGTCGGCATTCATCGTGAAGATCTCGAAGCTGTCGCCTTCACGGTTGCTCGTAAACGCAAGCTTGCTTCCGTCCGGAGACCAGGCCTGATCGAAATCATAAGATGGTCCATCAGGATTATGCGTGTGGCCCTGGTCGTCGGTGAGTCGTATGGGGCTGCTGCCGTCAGGGTTGACGGTGTAGATATCAAACGCCTGGCTGTTGCGTGTGCTGGCGGAGGCGATGCGGCCGTTAAACTTTCCCGTCGCCGTAGCCGCCGGCGATGCGCTGGTTGTCGTTCGTCGCGCTGCTACGGAAGACGCAAAGAGTCCGGCCCAAACCGCGAAACAGACAAAAGCGCCTACGAGCGAGACGAACCAGAGCGCTCGCGGCGAACGCAAACTGCACGGCATTGCTGATTGATTGCGATAATTCATCAGAGTAATTCGAGACGGTTGGGATTTTACTCTTTTTGAGGGGGATAGGTAAGGGTTTCGCGAAGCGGGGCAGTAGCCCAAGCGTAAGTGCGGGCATTGTCGCACCAGGCCTAACGCTCCTTCCTGACGGTCGGGCTACTGCCCCGTTTCACTGCGGGAAGCGGTCGCGGTATTCGCCTGAGACGATAAACGACTTGACCATGTCCGCCTGTTCGAAGTTGCCGCCAAACTGATTCAGTTTGTT
>DASYMB010000362.1:0-4306 GCA_036009285.1 Pyrinomonadaceae bacterium
TGTTGATTTCCAAAGTTAACTCCTGGAATGTTTGAATGACCGCAGGAAATTCGAAAGAATGGACAGACAGGAATGTCTGTCCTACTTATTTCACTGTCGCGCTTACCGCATGCATTTCCTGCAACGAGCGAACCTCGATCATTCCATCAGCTTCGCGTGCGCCGATTGCCTCGACGATTGCCTGCGCGCCGGTCATCGTAGTCACGCAGGGAACATTGTATTGCAAAGCCGCGCGGCGAATTGCCTGCTCATCGAAGCGTGAAGCGCGTCCTAACGGCGTATTGATTACCAGCGCAATCTCGCCTCGCTTGATGTGGTCCACGATATTTGGACGTCCTTCGTTTACTTTGAAGACGCTCTCAACTTTTAACCCGACTTCGCGCAAACGATCCGCCGTTCCCAACGTGGCAACAATTTCAAAACCAAGCCGCGCCAGCCTGCGCGCCAGGACGACTGCCTGCCCTTTATAAGCATCGTTTACGCTAATAAAGGCTGTGCCCGCGGTGGGGAGAGTCAGGCCCGCTGCCGTCATCGCTTTGCCGTAAGCTTCGCCAAACGTCTCGCCCACTCCCATCACTTCGCCGGTTGAATGCATCTCCGGGCTGAGTATTGGATCGACTCCGGGAAACTTGGCAAACGGAAACACCGGCGACTTGATGAAGAAACGATTGACCGACAAGTTCGCGGGCAAAGCAAACTCGGCAAGCGGCTGTCCTGCCATCACCAGGGCAGCAATGCGCGCAATCGGAACCCCCGTAGCTTTGGAAACGAAGGGCACGGTGCGCGACGCGCGCGGATTTACCTCGAGCACGTAAACGCGATGGTCCTTAATCGCAAACTGAATATTCATCAAGCCGCGCACGGACAAAGCCCTCGCCAGCAAACGCGTGTAATGACGCATGGTCTCGATATGTTCCGGATCGATGCGAACCGGAGGTAATACGCAGGACGAATCACCCGAATGTATTCCAGCCTCTTCGATGTGCTCCTGAATCGCGGCGATGACGCACGTGTTTTCATCCGCGAGAGCATCGACATCAAACTCCGCCGCGCGCTCCAGAAACTTATCGATCAACACCGGCCGATCGGGAGTGAAGCCGACTGCGTTGCGCACATATTCGTCGAGGCTCTCCTCGTCGTAAACGATGGCCATCGCCCGGCCGCCCAACACATAACTCGGTCGCACCAGCACCGGATAACCGATCTGCTCGGCAATCCGCTTTGCTTCGCCTCCGGTTGCGGCCATTCCGTTTTCAGGTTGCGGGATTCCCAGCTCTCGCAGCAGCGCGCCAAAGCGTTTGCGATCTTCGGCCAGGTCGATTGAGTCGGCCGCGGTTCCGATAATCGGCACGCCGGCCTCATGTAAACGCATAGCCAGATTCAACGGCGTCTGGCCGCCAAACTGCACAATCACTCCTTCCGGCTTCTCGACGTCCACGATATTCATCACATCTTCAAACGTGAGCGGCTCGAAGTAGAGACGATCGGAAGTGTCATAGTCAGTGGAGACAGTTTCCGGATTGCAGTTGACCATGATCGTTTCGAAGCCCGCGTCGCGAAGCGCAAACGAGGCGTGGCAACAGCAGTAGTCAAATTCGATTCCCTGGCCGATGCGGTTCGGCCCGGACCCGAGAATCATGATCTTGCGGCGATCGGTGGGGGCCGCTTCGCATTCAGATTCGTACGTCGAATAAAGATAAGGCGTGAACGATTCAAACTCGGCGCCGCAAGTGTCAACGCGTTTGTAGACGGGAACCACGCCGAGACTTTTGCGGTACTCACGAACTTCGTCTTCGGATTTTTCGGTGATATAGGCGAGACGCCGATCAGAAAGCGCGACCTCTTTGAACGAACGCAGAAGCTCCGGTGAAACGTCCGCGAGCTTTCGTCCCTCAATGCCCTTTTGAATCTCCATCACATCCTGAAGCTGTTCGAGAAACCACGGGTCGACGCGAGAAAGACGATAAATCTCCGCGATGGGCCAGCCGTGTTGCAGGGCGTAAGTGATGTAGGAGAAGCGCTGTGAATTCGGCCGCGCCAGCTTCCGTTGCAACTCATCGTCGGACACTTCTTCCAGCCGCAGAGGCTTTACCGCTTCGAGCGAACGCAAACCTTTGAACAGCGCTTCCTTGAAAGTTCGTCCAATCGCCATTACTTCGCCGACCGACTTCATCTGCGTGCCCAACACGTCTTCCGCTTCCTTAAACTTTTCGAAGTCCCACTTGGGAATTTTGGCAACAACGTAATCGATGGTCGGTTCAAACGACGCGGGGGTCTTCTGCGTGATGTCGTTGGGAATCTCATCGAGTGTGTAGCCGACCGCGAGTTTCGCCGCGATCTTCGCGATGGGAAAACCGGTGGCTTTCGAAGCGAGCGCAGACGAGCGCGATACGCGCGGATTCATTTCGATGATGCGAATGTCGCCGTTTTCCGGGTTCACCGCAAACTGAATGTTTGAGCCGCCGGTCTCAACGCCAACCTTGCGAATGATTACGATCGCCATGTCGCGCAGGCGTTGATACTCGCGATCGGTGAGCGTTTGTGCCGGCGCGACCGTGATCGAATCGCCGGTGTGCACGCCCATCGGATCGAAGTTTTCTATTGAACAAATGATCACGACGTTGTCTGCAATATCGCGCATCACTTCGAGCTCGAATTCTTTCCAACCGAGAATTGATTCTTCGACCAGCACTTCACGCATAGGCGAGGCGGCCAAGCCGGCGCGCACGATTTCTTCAAACTCTTCCGGGTTGTAAGCGGTGCCGCCTCCCGTTCCACCGAGCGTAAACGAAGGACGAATGATCGCCGGGTAGCCGGTGTTAGCTACGATCTCTTCTGCCTCGGTCCAGGACTTCGCAAAGCCACCGCGCGGCATTTGTAGACCAGCTTCGTCCATCGCTTGCTTGAAAAGCATCCGGTCTTCAGCCACGCGGATCGCCTCGCGCTTCGCCCCGATCATTTCCACGCCACACTCTTCAAGCACACCCGAATCATCAAGCGCAATCGCGAGATTAAGAGCTGTTTGCCCACCGACGGTCGGCAGCAATGCATCCGGCCGCTCCTTGCGAATGATAGCGCTGACGGCTGCCACGGTGAGCGGCTCGATGTAAGTTGAGTCGGCAGTCTCCGGGTCAGTCATGATCGTAGCTGGATTCGAATTCACCAACACGACCTTGTAGCCTTCCTGTCGCAAAGCCTTGCACGCTTGCGTTCCCGAGTAGTCAAATTCGCAGGCCTGCCCAATAACAATCGGACCGGATCCGATGATTAAGATTTTGTGGATGTCAGTGCGTTTGGGCATTAACGTCGAGATCTTTATCTCAAGCTCTGGGAAAGTCACATATTCCTTCTAAAATCCTGTCCCGTGATTTGGAGTTTTGCGCACATTTCGTAGAGACGAGAACGCAAGGTAACCCCAATTCGATTCTCGAGGATTTGAGTTCCCAGGAGGGTATGGATGCGCTTTTCGATTTCCTTTGTTTCGCTGGCTCGCTGGTTGTCGTACTCAACACTACCCAACTCCCCGAGTCTAGCCCTTAGACTTTTGATCTCGTCGTCAACTCGAACTTCATCCGTATAGTTTGTCGTGAAGATCGTTAGCCGATTGTTGTTGTAACGCGCATTAATGATTTGGTAGAGGGTATCCCGCACCCAGTCGGTGGGGACTGTAGCGCCCAGTTCGTCCAGTACTAATACTTCGGCTTCATAAACGGGAGCCAACACCCGCATTTCGGAGGTTTCAGAAATAGCATTGTAGGATTCTTGAATCGCCTTGAGCAGCGAGCCCGACTCGTAGAACAAGCAGTTCACGCCTTTCTTTTCAATCAACTCGCGCAAGATCGCGATCGCCAAATGAGTTTTGCCCACCCCGACTCCACCCATTAACAATAGCCCCTTGTCAGCTCCTGGATATAGGTCGACTATTGTCCTGGCGAATTTCCGAGCAAATTCCTGCGATTCATTCTTTGGATAATAGTTTTCAAAAGAGCGTCCCTGGAATCGCGGAGGTATCCGCGCCGCTTTGAACAAATTCGCTTTGCGATTTGTCCGCCGGCAGGCGCAGATCACCGCGCCTTTTCCTGGCTTAAGTTCCGTGCCCGTGCCAAAACAAACTTCGCACACAACATTTTCCGATCCCGGCGCCAAAGCTTCGGCTTCCTGTGAATCGGCGATACTAGGTTCACTTTTCACGATTCGTAGAACGGGTTTATCGAGGTTATCGGAAGGCATTCAGGAGAGTAACCAACGATTGCACAAAAATTCATCAATTTGATCAGCACTGATTATAGCATCGCAAGAAACGAGC
>DASYMB010000363.1:0-4764 GCA_036009285.1 Pyrinomonadaceae bacterium
CTTGATCCATTCGCGCGCTTTGAGGATGCCGGCCGTGGCGGCTGTTGAAGCCCGCGTGACTTTCGCCCCTGTGTCATAAAACTGCGAGGCCCGATCATAATAAGTTTTGGCCTCGTCGAATACTTCACCAGCAGTCTTTCCAGCCTGCTTACCGACGTCGCCCGCCGCATCGCGAATAATCTTCCCGGCCTCTTCGGCTCCACGGACAGCCTCGTCGGCAGCGCGGCGTGCCGTATCTCTAACGTTGCCGTCTTCGGCCAGGCGCTCAGCCTCAACCCGAAACTTGTCGGCCCCGGTCTTGATGGTTTGAGCCCCTCGTTTAGCCGCTTCGCCTGCCGTGCGAGTTCCTTGGTCTACGAAATCAGAGACCCGGTATTTCTCGTCCAGTTCGCGGGCCTTTCGGCGCACGGTCTTTTGCCATTCGTCAATTTTTTCTTTGTAATCTGCCATAGTAAAAAAGAATTCAGGAGTCAGGAGTCAGGAGTCAGCAAGAAGGGCCACAGCTTCGATGTTGACAGAGCCCGCGTCAGCTCAGGATCATTTGACCCCGCAACCTCCGTCTTCTGACTCCTGAATTCTGACTCCTGACTTCTGTTCTCTACCCTCTCCGTCGTATACGCCGCAGGCCGCCGGTGAGTTCAATCCTATCATCAGATCTTAATCCCGGGAGCAGAAGTCTTGCGTGGAAAAAGCCTTCATGTTAAAGTTCGCCATTCAGTAATTGTCCCGCTTACCCCGTTACTCGCCTAGTAGTAGAGCCGAAACAATAGCTGAAGAAGTTCCAGACCTCGGGCACGATTCATCAGGGTTTCCTTACATTTCCAGATAACTAACCAGCGCTTGGACACCAGGGGGAGTAAAGACCTTCGCACTTTCTGAAACCTTAATCTGTTTAGCTCAGCCTCCTAATCAGCGAGGCATGAGGGACCCCCATGAGTGATAATGAAAAGAAGCCAAAGGCATCGCGACGCGCCCAAGACTTAACTTCCGCGGACCGGGCAACAATTATCCGACAACTTGAGTTTGGTTTCAGTTTGCGCGACCAGACCGTCGCGCGCTTTGCGGAAAGCTCTCTCATGATGGATGTTCGCCGCCGCCGTTTTGTCTACAAGGCCGGCGAACAAGCCGACGCTTTGTATGCCATCGTGCGAGGGCGCATCAAGCTCTGTCGTATCGAGCCGCACACCGATCGCGAAGCGGTAATTGATATTCTCCCGGAAGGCTCGCTCTTTGGCGAATCAGCGCTCTACTCAACGGCCGGCCGCCGTGAAAATTGCGCGGTCGCCTACGAGACTTGCACCCTGCTCCGGATTCCCGCCGACCAGTTTAAACTTGGGATGGCGGAGGAACCATTGCTTCACGATTACACGTTTCGCCTGATTGGACACCGCCTCGAACATGCTGAACAACGTCTCGCTGATTTTGCGCTCAACGCTATTCCCGCTCGCCTCGATAGATTGCTGGCAGACTTTTCTCACCGCTACGGCGTACGTGAATCAGCCGGTGTTTTGATCGACATCCCCTTGCCTCATCGGGAAATCGCTTCGATCGTAGGATCAACCCGCGAAAGCGTTACTGTCCGCTTGAACGCAATGCGCCGCGAGGGTACGATCGAATTTGTTAATCGGCGAATTCTGATTAAGCGCCCGGAAGGTTTATTGCCGACGACAAACGAAGCCCCGCTGGTTAACTAATCTGCAGCAGCTTTTGATTCAATGAAAAAGTGTCCCACCTGTAACCGGCAGGTAGAATGGCAGGATAATCCCTTTCGGCCGTTTTGTTCCGAACGCTGCCAGCTTATCGATCTCGGTAAGTGGGTTAGCGAAGAGTATCGCGTGCCGGGGAAAGCCGTTCCTTCAGAACACTCCGATGAGGACGAAGCAGATCATCGCGGTGGGGATTCAAACAGTTCAGAGTCCAAACTTTAGTTTGCCCGGGTAGCGAACGAACAAATTAATGGAAGGTCAGATTAAGTTGTAACTGAATTAGCATGGGGATCGGCGCGACGTTTTAAACTCTGAGCTTCGGACTACACAGCGACGATCGCGATTTTCTTTTTGTCGGCTAGCGCTATCAGCTCTTCACGATCAAACATCAGCGTCTTGCCGGCGCTAAGGCACAGGCAGGTCGCGCCCGCCTCAGCCATTGTCTCGATAGTCGGCACGCCTACGACCGGAACATCAAACCTCATATCCTGGTCGGGCTTTGAGAGCTTCAAGACCGTCACTGCGCCTCCGGTGAGTTTTAGTCTCTTCGCCGCTCCCGTAGCTCCGCGCAGAATCTCACCCGCACGTCTTATGGTTGCGTCAGTTCCTTCCATCGCTTCGATCGCCACGCAGGCCTTACCCCGCACGACAATTGTCTGACCCAGATCAAGTCCGGCCATTGTGCGCGCGATTTCCAACCCGTAATCGACGTCGGCACGTTCGGCTGCATTTGGTTGGCGGCGCGTTAGTGTGCCGGCGGCAGGCAGGTGGTCGTGAAGAAAGTGAGTCGAGTCGATTAGATCGATGCCTTCACCGGCGAGCTCGGCGGCAATGCCTCCGATCAACGAGGTGGTGTTGCGGCGGGACAACTTCAGCAGCATCTTCAACATCCGCGCGTCAGGCACTGCGCGGCTAAAAATCTGAACGTGCTTGACTTGTCCGGCCATGATCGCTTGCTCCACTCCCTCGGCCTTGAAGAAACGGATCATCTTGCCGAGCTGGCCGATCCCTACCCAGGTCAGACGCTCGACTTGCTGCTCGATCTCCGGATCAGTCTCCTCGCGAATCGCAACGACAGAAAGCGAGACACCGGCCCGCCGTGCCCCTTCTACAACCATAAAGGGGAACCGACCATTGCCTGCGATTAGACCGTAACGCATTAGTTAAAGGATGAACGAGGAATGATGAACGATGAACGGAAGAAGAAGCCCCGCTCGGTCCTTCATCGTTCCGCCTTCATCGTTCATCGTTCATCGTTCATCATTTCATTTTACGACGCCTCGACTTGAAGACTGGATAAACTCAACCAGCGAGTCGACGGCGGCAGAATCTTTGATCTCTTCCTTGATTCGCTGCAGGGCCTGCGATGTATTCAGCTTGGAGGAAAGCAGGAGATGAAAGGCACGATGCAGGGAATGAATTACCTCGCTTGTGTAGCCGCGGCGTTTCATGCCGGTAGTATTCAACCCATAACAGCGCGCGTGGTTCCCCACCGTGAGCGCGAATGGCAGCGCATCCTTCACCACCACCGAGTAGCCACCTATGTACGCTTCCCTGCCGACGCGGCAAAACTGATGCACCCCGGAGTAAGCACCAACGTTCGCATTGTTTTCAATGATTACGTGGCCGGCAAGCGTGGCTGCATTGGCCATAATTATTCCGTCGCCAAGTATGCAATCGTGCGCGATGTGGGCCTGGGCCATCAGCAGGCAGTCGTCGCCAATTTGCGTCAACATCCCGCCGCCGGCGGTGCCGCGATGAATGGTTACAAATTCCCGAATCTGATTCCGACGGCCGATGCGCGTTTCGGAGGGCTCTCCTTTGTATTTCAAATCCTGCGCCGGCAGACCAATTGAAACGAACGGGAAAACTCGCGTGTCCTCGCCAATAACTGTGCGGCCATCCACCACTACATGCGACTCCAGACGAACGCCATCTTTCAGCTCGACGTCGTCGCCGACTATCGAGAACGGACCGATGTAACAGCCGGTGCCAATACGAGCGCGCGGGCTGACAACAGCGGCGGGGTGAACGTTATTAGGCTTGGTGGCTACGGACATAAAACGAACAGTCGAATATAGGGAACGAGGAAGCAGAGGTCAGAGATCAGTAAGAATAAGGAGCTAGTTCTCTCGTCTGATCTCTGACCTCTGATCTCTGACCTCTTGTTTTATACTGCCGAGCTGCGATCCGCGATGATACTCATGATGTCGGCATCGGCAACGAGCTGACCATTTACTTTCGCTTCGCCTCGCATGCGCTGGACACGCGATCCGATGCGTAGCGCAGTCACTTCCAACGTCAGGGTATCGCCGGGCACAACCGGCTTACGAAAACGCGCCTCTCTGATGCCGGTAAACAAGACGAGCTTCTGATCGCGGTCCTCAATTTCGCGCAGGGCAAGCACCGCCCCCACCTGGGCGAGCGCTTCAACCACGAGCACACCGGGCATAACGGGCGCGCCCGGAAAGTGTCCCTGGAAAAAGGGCTCGTTGATACTGACCTGTTTGATGCCGACGATTCGTTGTTTCGGGACCAACTCTATTATTCGATCCACGAGCAGAAACGGATAACGGTGCGGCAACAGATCTTGAATCGCCTGTGAATCGAGAATAGTTTCCATGATCGGAAGTAGAGAGACGCGGGAAGCGGACCCAACTACCGCATCGCCGCGTCTTAGATGATCCTGGTCTCCAGCTTGAAGTTACTGTGGCGGCGTCGTCACCGCTGCGGTTGCAGGATTCTTGCTGTTGAAGTCGTTGATGAAAGCGCGGGTGATATCCAAAGCATCGGCCGCGTAAACCAGCGGCACCTGGCTGCCATCAATGATCACGTTGATGTTGTGTCCCTTGGCATAAACTTCCAGGGCCTTGCCGATGTCGTCCTGCAGTGGCGTAAACATTTCCTTGCGGCGCCGATCGTAAGCAGCCTGGGCGTCTTCACCTTTGCGCTGAAAATCCTTCTTCATCGTCTCCAGTTGGTCCTGCTTCGTCTGCAACGTCTTGGGATCGGCGACGGCTGCGGTCTTCTGAATGTCGTCAGTGAGCGCCTGAATCCT
>DASYMB010000364.1:0-2125 GCA_036009285.1 Pyrinomonadaceae bacterium
GGTCGAAAGCGCAGTCGTCGAATCCCTGGTCGCGTCTCTTGAGGCGAGTCGGAAAAATGCGGCAACAGTTTGTCATCGAGTCCCCAAACTCCAGTTCGAATATCGACAGCAAGGTTCAGCTAAACAGCCTGACGGAGATCCTGCGCTACCTGCCGCGCGCCGCGATGATCGGCTTCTTCGCACCTTTCCCTAACATGTGGTTTGCAACTGGAGGCCAGGTCGGTTCAGCCGGGAGGCTGCTCAGTGGAGTGGAAACTTTGGCGCTGTATGTGGTCCAGGGTTTAGCCATCGTCGGACTGTGGGCCGCGCGCGGGCGACGGCGAAATTCTGTGTGGTTGCTCTGGTTGATTGCAGCAACCGGAATGATCGCGCTCGGCCTCGTGGTCGTCAATGTCGGCGCGCTTTACCGTCTGCGCTATTTATTCTCGATCCTGCTAATCATTCTGGCGTCAGGCGGAGTTGCGCAAACTCTCGAATGGATCAGTAAAAAGCGATCGATTCACGTTAGGAGAACTCGCTCTTACTAGGACCGCGGCCGCCTCGCCCGCCTCAAGCGACAAGCTCACGCACGTGACGTTTGATGCTGAAACTGGGCGGCTTGGGCATTCCACGATAGCGATCGAGGGCGCCCGCGATCCCAATAGGCGGGTCTAATCTATTTCCTGCAATCTTCATTTACGAATTCGTTTAGGGACCATTAGCTTGACTGACTGCGTTACCAGCTTCCGCAGTATCTTCACGTCTACGTCAGCCAACTGCTTTATGTACAGGCAGGACTTTCCGGTCTTGTACTTACCCAAACGCTTCACGAGTTCGGAAAACTTATCGACTCCTCCAGGGATGTAGAGTGTCAGGTCGCCCTTACGAGGGGAGAAGCCAATGATCATCCAGTCACCCTCCCGCCCGCTCTCGTACTTGTAATGATAACGACCGAAGCCGACGATACTGCCGCCCCACATCCGCGGTTCTTCTTTGGTCGCATCCCGCATGATGCCGACCACGGCAAGACAATCCGCGCGCCGAGTTTCGTCTTTAATCTTGTCGAGAAACGCAACCACGCTTTCCTCAGTCTCTTTTGTCTTTAGTTCCGCCACCGTCTCCTCCAAAAATATTGTTTTCGACCATCGCTGTTGCAGTCCACCGGGATGGAGGTGTCAACGTCGAAGAATCAGTTGCGACCGGCTATCAACTCATCTTCGCGCCGTGTTCCAGAAGCAGCCTTTGCAATAATGAGCGATGGCAGTGAGACTCGTCTTCGCAGTAACAGCCGATTGAGAAATCCAACTGCGTGGATAGCGCTGCGAGTAGCTTGATAAGACGCTGGGCCGGCGCCTTGCGCAACTCCGCAAGATACTTCCTTTCGTAGTTGGCCCAGCGCTTGGGCGTAAAGGGTTCCGACAGGGCCCAGGAGACGAGCGGCGCGCTCGGGGCCAGTTCCGGTAACCAAACATCGAAATAGTTCAAACGAGCGTAGTCTTCTTTCCTCACTCCGCGCGGTGGCCGACGCACAGTACCGAGGCGCAAGCCTTCGCCGGCCGCGCGCGGTGTTCCCAATCGCACTACACGAATTGACATGTTCTCAGTTTACCTCCAGCGGGTATGCACAGAGATTAGTTCAACCAGGCTGCGCTCCAGCGCCTTAATGTTGTTTACCCGTGCCGGCGAGCTATGCGAATCATCGCCTCCAGGCTGCGCTCAACGTCCACATCCGTGGTGGCCCATGATGAGACGCTGATTCGCATCGCCCTCTGTTCCCGCCAGATCGTGCCGCCACACCAACAGGTGCCGTCCGTCTGGATTTCAGAGACGATGCGATTGGTGGTTGCTGCATCTCCGAAAGCCACCAACACCTGATTGAGAACAACGTCATTGAGCACGGTGAACCCGGCAGCTTCGAGTCCTTCAGCAAAGCGTCTGGCTTGGCGGCAATTGCGTTCGATTAGTTCACTAACGCCTTGCCGGCCCAGCGAACGCAAGGCGGCCCAAACTTCCACTCCCCGAGCGCGTCGCGAAAGCTCGGGCGTGAAGTCCGACGGATTTCGAAATTCACTAGTCGGCAGATAGTCCGCCGTGATGGCCATTGCCGCACGCAGCGCTTCCCGGTCGCGCACAATCGCAATGCCGC
>DASYMB010000365.1:0-4704 GCA_036009285.1 Pyrinomonadaceae bacterium
CGGGTTCTCGCTTCCAGCGGTAGAGAACGAGGATAACTCCGACGAACGATAACGAGTTCAAAAGAAAGACGGCCCAGGAGCCGACGGCGGCGACGAGTATTCCGCCTAGCGCTGGCCCAACGGCGCGCGCAATATTGAAAGCAACGCTATTGAGCGAGACCGCCGCCGGGAGCTGTGATCGGGGAACGAGGTCCGGAATGATCGCTTGCCACGCCGGAGCGTTCAGCGCCGCACCGAGTCCGAGTGCGAAAATCAGCAGCAGTAGTATCCACGGCGTGGTTAATCCGAGAAACGTTAACACCGCGAGCGAGACGGCGGAGAGAAGCATCCAGGCCTGCGTGTAAAGCAACAGGCGGCGGCGATCGACGATGTCTGCGAGCGCTCCCGCGGGCAGCGCCAGGAGAAAGAGCGGCGCATTCTCAGCGGTCTGCATGAGGGCCACCATCCAGGGCGAGGGCGCGAGGCTGGTCATCAGCCAGTCAGCGCCGACGTTGTGCATCCAGGTGCCGATGTTTGAAGCGACCGCTGCCAGCCACAACGCGCGAAACAATGGATCCGATAACGGACTCCACGTCGAACTGGATTCCCTTGGCCCATGCGCTACTACTTCAGAAGTTGCTTCCATTGTTGGTGAGAGAAGTATACGGCGAGCAGTGTGGCAAAACACTCACGAGCGCCGGACCGGGCCGAAGAGCAGGGGGGCGAGCCCGCCTTCCTGACCACGAGCTATTACAGCTGACTTGTCATCTCGATTGGAAGGCTTTCAACCCACGAGGATATGGCGCAGATAGACCGATTCATCTCGCTTCTAGATGACTCGCAGATCGCGTTTGATTCGGTCACGCACGTAGGGGCTGATCGCGGCTTCGGTTAGCAAATCGATTTTTCGTCCGATCGCTGCTGACATTTTTCTCTCAAGGGACACCAGCGCGAGCAGGCTCTCGCGCTTTGAGAACTCAACCAGCAAATCGATATCGCTCTGGTCGTTAGCTTCCCCGCGGGCCATCGAACCAAACACAGCGAGCTTGGCCACATCGTTTTTGCGACAGAGTTCAATCAGCGTGTTAGTGTCAAACAGAAGTGGGGATTTCAAACGAGCGAAAGCCTTTCTCCCCTTCAGGACGAGGAGTTGTATGTACTTCCATTCAAGGGTGGCGCGCCAAACGCGCTTATGCCTGGCTGCGATCTTCACGCCTTCTCCATGAAGACCGGGTGGTATTAATAAACTGGCACTACTTCGCTTTGTACAAGCTGGGGAGTTGCTTCCGGAGGTTTTCTACCTTCGGCTGATCGTTGATGACGATGTATGGCTCATCCGGATGATGGGCGAGATAGTCCTGATGATAGGCCTCGGCTTCATTGAAAGATTGGAGGGCCGCAACTTGAGTCACGATGGGCCGCGCAAAAACCTTAGCTCGATTGAGTTGATCGATATAGGCTTGCGCGATGCGCTTCTGTTCGTCATTCGCATAGAAGATGGCCGAGCGATATTGCGGACCTGTATCGGGTCCCTGGCGGTTTAGTTCGGTTGGATCATGGGCCACCGAAAAGAATACCTTGAGGAGTTGGCCATAAGAGATTTGCGACGGATCGTAAGTGATTCGTACCGATTCGGCATGACCCGTTTCGCCGGTGCCGACTTTCTCATACTGAGCGGTGGCGGCTGACCCACCCGAATACCCCGACCTCACATCGGTCACGCCCTTAACATGTTCGAAGACCGCTTCCACGCCCCAAAAACAGCCGCCGGCAAGCACCGCGGTCTGCTCGCCTTTGGCGCTGGCCAGGGGCGCATCGAACGCCGGGTCCGGGATTGCCGTGGCGGAAGCAGTCGCTGAACTACAAGCCCACATCACGGCGGCGGTAAGAATAATGGCAGCACTCAGGAATAAGAATTTATACATGGCTTGAATTTCCCCTGGCTTAGTATACGAGATCATTCGCGAAACGGATTGACCGCAGATCGTTTCGGCCACAGATGAACACGGATAGGAACGGATAAGCATTAAGTCTGATCGGTGTTATCTGGGTTTATTTGTGGCCCATCTTTATCTGTGGGGCGCGGGAATACAAACTAATGATGCGCTCGATCGCGTGCCGGCAAACGGCGCAGAAGTGGTTAGTGCGCGTAAACATGATGCAGTCCACCTCGGGCCGGTAATATCCCTTCGCTTCATAGATGGCGCCTTCGAACGCACCGACGTGGCCGGCGTATTTTTCGCGTGCGAACAAAGCCTGCTCAAACTTCAACTCCTCACGAAACAGCGCCTCCATCTCGCTTTCAGGTCGCTTATCCTTACGCAGTTGTGCCCGCCGCTTTTGAATTTCGCGCGAATAGTTTTCAAACGCCTCCTTGTTCCATGGCGTCGGGATCGGAGTACCGGGCGTGACAAGATCAGCCCATTTCAATTTTGCCGGGTCCAGCAGCGCCGTCGCGTTTGGTTCCCACGGCTCAACGCGTTCAGCCGGGTTGTTGTACGCGACCGATGACGTGTAGTACTCGTCGGCCAGACCCGCGAAGTGATGTCCAAACTCGTGAACGAAAACGTAATTGCCGAAGGCGTTGTCGGCCGCGACGGTGCTGTAGAGGTTGAAGATTCCGCCGCCTCCGTAAGTGCGATTGTTTGCCAGTATCTCGATGAATTCGTACGGAGCAAATTGGGCGACCTTGCGGAGAGCGTGATTATCAAAAGTGAGCACATAGCGTTCTGAACCGAAAGCGTCGTAGGTCGCGCCCAACGGCGAATCGCGATAGATACCGGTGGAGGGCCGCGAGATGCCAGTCTCGGCGGACGGAGGACAAAGCGCCCAAACGTTGAAGTCCTTTCGGTGTTCCTTAAACGGAGAGGTCGCGAACAATACTTCAGTCAACCGGCGCGCATCGGTCTCGAATTTTTTCCGCTCGCGCGCGGTGTAGCCGTCCCCGAGGATCACGAAGTCAACCTTCGTTGCCGGCTCCCCCATTTTCTGAATCGCGATCAACGGCGCGGGCGCCGGTGCCCTGGCGCGATCGATGAAAATATCTTTTGGGTCCAGCGGGAGCGACCAAACATTAACCCAGCCATTCTTTCGATCGCGCTTCTTCAAGGTTATTTCCACTGGACCAGTAGGAGCGGGAAAGCGCAGCGACTCGCTGAACGTTCGCATCATCGTCGCCGCTTCATCCGTCGTCTCCCACTCACCGAAGATTGAAGCAAACCCACGCGAGTAGAGAATGTGCTTCGTCTTTTGATCGCGAACTTCAAAAAAGTACTTGCCAAGATTGGTGTCGTCGATTGCCTTGCTCATATCGCCGGGCCACGGAAGCGGTTCGATGACCATGCGGTCAACACTAAAAACTTCCTGCTGCGAATTCCCGGTGTGGTAGTAGTCCAGCCGCATTGTTTGCGGTGCGGCAACGACGGCGGTTGCGAGAACCAGAAACAGCGCAGGGGCAGTCAATAGAGTCCGAATGTTCTTGATCATGGCGGCAAACATAGCTCAAAAGAGGTTGCTCGCAAAGGCTTGAAGCGTGAGCGGGAACGCAGCGCTGGAGGGGCCCTCCAAAGCTGCAAAGAAAACCTGAGCGATTATCCGAAAGTGGAGTAAAATAGGGCCACAAGTAACGCTTCCGTCGGAGATGGATCAGGCGCCGGCAATCTCCCCGCCAGTCGAGAATCATCTCCTTTCCAGCACGAAGAGGAATCCGATCATGACATCGCGCTCGTTAAGGAATTTCGTCGTCCTCCAGTTCATCTGCGCCTTAGTTTGCTTTGCCGCCGGCCGAGCAAACGTCTGCGCACAGGCCCAAACTGCGCCCGCGCCGAAACAAGATGTCGAGGTGGTGAGAGTTAACACGGAACTGGTGCAGTCGCCCGTGATGATCTTTGATAAGCAGGGCCACTTCGTTGACGGCTTGCAACAAGATCAGTTTGAACTGCGCGTCGACGGTAAGCCGCAGGCGATCACGTTTTTTGATCGTGTAACTGCGGGAACGCCCGCCGAAGCATTGAAGTTTGAGAACGCGCGCAAGAGCGCCTCGGCGGCAGGCGCACCTGCAATTGGTCCAACGGCGAAGGCCACGGTTTACGGACGCACGCTTATTTTTTACGTTGACGATCTTCATCTCAGCTCGGAGAGCATCGAGCGCGTTCGCGCTTCACTGCTGAAGTTTATCGACAACTCGATGGGCCAAAACGATCGGGCGCTCATTACCACCGGCAGCGGTCAGCTTGGGTTTCTGCAACAGCTCACCGATAACAAAGACGTGCTGCGCGCGGCCGCCGAGAAGTTGAAACCGCGGCAGTTTTTCTCGCCGGACGAAGAGCGCCCACCGATGGGCGCTTACCAGGCGCTGATGGTCGAAGCAAACGACAGTCGGGTTATTCAGTATTACGTCGAATTGTATTACCAGGACGTGGTGCAGAATATGAATCGGCAGGGTCCCGATCTGTCAGGCAATAAGAATCAATCGGCGATCAACCAGGCGAAAGGGGAAGCCGGCCGGCGCATCGCCGAGAATCATATTAGAGCGCGGGCGCGAAATCTTTTGCACCAATACTCGGCCGTCAGTGCGTCATCATTCGAAGCGTTGCGATACTTGATGAGTTCGACAATTCCACTGCCTGGCAGCAAGCTCATCTTCGTTATCTCCGATGGTTTCTTTATGAACCGCGAGGTTGTGAGCGAACAACAAAAGCTTCATGAGATCACCGCGGCTGCAAT
>DASYMB010000366.1:0-3510 GCA_036009285.1 Pyrinomonadaceae bacterium
AACCCATGTCGACAGCAAACTTAATCGCAGTTGAAAAGTACCTCGCTAGACGGGCTTTGATCGTCAAGCTATAATTCGCCTTCTTACTCAGCTTCCACTGCCGCGCACCGGAGGGTTTTTCCAATAGTGACGACATCCCCATCGCTAACGTCTCCGGCGTCTCCCAGGATTTTCCGTCTTGCCTCCCGACTGCATGACATCGGCTTCTCCGACATTGTTAACATCCGTAATCGCATAATGAAGCTGCGCGCGGAGGGAGCGACGGTTTATCAGTTCGAAGGCGGCGAGCCTTACATGAACACGCCAGACTTCGTAAAGGAAGCGATGGTGCGCGCGCTCGAGGAGAACAAGACTCGCTATTCGCCGTCGTCGGGCATTCCCGAGTTGCGCGCCGCGATTGCGGATAAGCTACGCATGAAAAATAACATCCCGGCGCAGTCAAGTGACGTCATCGTTCTGAATGGTGGCATGCAGGGATTGTTCGGCGCGTTTCAGTCGGTGGTTAACCCCGGCGAGGACGTTTTAGTTTTCTCACCTTACTGGACGCCGATAAAAGATCTGATAGCCCACTGCCAGGGCCGGACCGTTCTCGTCCCCACTAGCGAAGCGCGGGAACACGGTTTCGAGAAAATACTGGCGCGCTACTCGAATGAACGGACCAGGGCCATCTATTACAACACTCCGCAGAATCCGACCGGCATCGTCTTCACTCGCGATGAAGCGCAAGCAGTTTCGCGTTTCGCGCAACAACGAGATCTGATCGTGCTCGCGGACGAGGCTTACGAGGATTTGGTTTATGACGAGGAGCACTGTTCGATAGCGTCGCTCCCCGGAATGTTTGAACGCACCATCACGATCTTCACGCTGTCCAAGTCGTATGCAATGACTGGTTGGCGATTGGGTTACACAGTCGCGCCTGAACCCTGGATGACCGGTCTTCGCAAGACGACACTGTATTCTTCAAACGGAGTTTCCACTCCCACCCAGTGGGCCGCGCTCGCCGCGTTTACCACCGAATCAGATATGATCGAGACGAACCGCGTCGCTTATCGTAAGCGGCGCGATTTACTTTTAGCAGGACTGAATGAGCTGGGTTTGCACTGCGAGAAACCTGCCGGCGCTTTCTATGCTTTCCCCAACGTGTCGCGTGTCAGCGAGGATAGCCGCGAGGCGGCGGAGATATTGCTCGAACGCGCGCAAGTCGCCACGGTCCCCGGCGTGGTCTTCGGTGAACACGGCGAGGGTCACCTGCGCTTTTCTTTCTCCACGTCATTAGAAACCATCGAAGCCGGTCTCGATTCACTCCGTCGCAACCTTTGAGTTCAGCGGCCGGCCGCTTAACAATTTCCAGCCTAAAAGCCAAACTCTAAAACTTCCGGAATGGCATTCGAGTAGTTCAGGTACAACCGGCCTTGCTCGAAAAGTGTCAATGGGCTGAGTACGCTTTCCCAAGCAGAAGCCCGCGCGTTAGCAAGGGCTCTGGTTTCTGCCGGAATTTCGATCTTGAGCCCTTCCTAACGATTGGGCTTCTGCTTGGCCAGAACTCGCCGAACCATTTTTCGGGCAAGGCCAGTACAGCCTTTAGCTTGCTTCTTTGGCAACAGCAAGCTGAAGCTTGTACTCTAAAACCCAACCATGAACGAATTTGATTTCATAAACAAGATTAGGGCATTAGCGCAGGAGCGAAGTATTTCACCGGGGCTGGTTCGCGGGATTGGCGACGATGCGGCGGTGTTGAAATCGTTTACGGGCACTGACGTTGTCGTCAGCACAGACCTGCTGGTTGAGGATATAGACTTTCGCCGCGACACCACGCAGCCGGACCTGCTCGGCCACAAAGCCCTCGCTGTTTCCCTTTCCGATATTGCCGCGATGGGTGCGCGTCCGCGCTGGGCCATGTTATCGCTTGGTCTTCCCAATGAGGTTTGGGAGTCGCGATTTGTAGACGACTTCTACGCCGGATTTTTCCAACTGGCTTCACGCTACGGCGTTACCCTCATTGGCGGCGACGTCTCGCGCACACCTGAAAAAATTGTCATCGACTCGATTGCTATCGGCGAGTGTCTACTGGAACGCGAAGTGTTTCGCACCGGCGCCAAGCCTGGCGATCAGATATTTGTTACCGGCTTCCTGGGAGATGCGGCTGCCGGTCTGCGTCTACTGGAGCGGGGCGCGCGGCTGCCTGCTAGCGACACAACGAAACCCTCTCCCGAGCGATCTCGCGAACGTCCGGTCGATCACCTGCTGCTTCGTCAACTTCGGCCCGAGCCGCGCGTCGGCTGGGGTTTGTTACTCGGTGAAAAGCGATGGGCCACGGCGATGATCGACATCAGCGACGGGCTCTCTTCCGACCTTAATCATCTCTGCAGCGAAAGCAAAGTCGGCGCGCTCATTGATGCGTCGCAGATTCCGATCGACACGCGGGTAACCGAAATAACCGGGCGCCGCGCGTTAGATCCGCTGATGCTCGCACTCCACGGCGGAGAAGATTTTGAACTGCTGTTCACTGTCAATCCTGAGAACGTTGCGAGATTGCCTAAGCGAGTGGACGGCGTTTCGTTAACTCGCATCGGCGAAATTAAGGAGGCGGCTGCAGGCGTACGGATCGCTGAAGGTTCAAAGATTTGGAATCTCGAGCCGGGCGGTTGGCAACACTTCAAAGGATGAAGCGTTATGACTGTCAGCACCGGAGCAGCACCGAATGGGTATCGGGTGGATCGACAAATACGGAAGCGGTAGGGACCGTGTCGTGGTGCCCCTGAAAGAGGAATTGGATAAACCTCATCCGATCCTTCTTGTTAGGCATTGACATCCAGATGTGCGCGTGGCTGAAATAGGAGTCAGAGACAACCGCATGGAGTCAGGCGTCAATTTTTTTAGTGCAGTGAGGCTGAAAACTATGAACGATAAGACTTGGATTGTTTCAGACAAAGACCACCTCGGTGGTAAACCGCGCGTGCGCGATACCCGTATCTCTGTGGCTTTTCTGCTTGAGTGCCTGGCCAGCGGAATGAGCGTTGCGGAAATAGTTGACGCGTATCCCACCCTGGCCGAAGACGCCGTGCGGGGCGCTTTGCGCGAGTTGGCGCACGAGAAGGAAGCCGTCGCCACGTGAGAATCCTCCTGTATGAAAACATGCCCCGAAAATTGCAAGCCGCCCTGTCAGCCGAAGGCCATGAGGTTGACTCCGTGAAGTCGCTGCGCTTAGACGGAATCGATAATGGCGCTCTTTATGAGCTAGCGGTGCGAGAATACGATTTGTGTTTTACGCGTGACGAGGAATTCGTCAGACGGGTTCGTAAATCCATCGATATGACGCGAGTCAAGCTGCTCCGAGTCGTGATTCCACAGACTCGGCAAGACAGGTTCGTGCACCAGTTCCTCACTGCGTTTCAGAAGACGGACTGGGCGATGTATACCAATGGAGACGACTGGCCAGGTATCTCAAGCGCTGTTTGACTCGCCTCCCGTCCTTTCTTAGACTCCTTCGTCATGTTACGTTTTCGCAAC
>DASYMB010000367.1:0-5645 GCA_036009285.1 Pyrinomonadaceae bacterium
TCGATCCGAAAACGCTGCTCCCCTTCCACACTGAACTAAGTTTCAACGAAGGACGCAGACGCTTTACCAGCAAGCTGACGATAAACCAGGACTACGGCACCGCGATAACTGAGACCGGCGAGCGGATCGAGATCCCAGTGGGCACGCACGACTATCTTTCTTTCTTTTATCTATTGCGGACGTTTAATCTGAACCCCCCGAAACGCAACGCAATATCGATCCTCGTCAACAACAGACCGAAGACGCTCTTTATCACCGCCTTGAAGCGTGAGAATGTGCAGCTTGGTTCACAAACAATTCCCGCAATTCAAATTTCGCTTACCACCGACGATGCCCAGGGCGACAAATACCAGCTTCGCGGTTGGATTAGCGACGACAAGCGCCGCCTGCCCCTGCGCCTAATGGCAATGACGGAGCTTGGCCCGGTGCGCGCCGACCTGGCAATCATTCCCGTTGTGTCTCAATAGTAGTCCCCGCCTGATTGCAGCACCGCCTTCAAGAGATCACGCGTTGAAATTGAAAACTGTTTTCAATTAGGATATACTCCGCCCGCGGTTGGCAAGCGACGGCTCGCCCATTCTTCCAGCCAAGACCAGCTTCGAATTTGGAAACCTATCAATGCTTAATTCTTTCATCATCGTTTTTCGCGAGGGATTCGAGTCGTTTCTGCTTGTCGCAGTGATCCTTTCCTATCTGCGCAAATCTGGCCAAAAATGGCTGAGCTCGGCAGTTTACATCGCTATCGTTCTGGCCTTGTCTGCCAGTGCGGGCCTCGGTTACGTGCTGAGACGAGGAGCCGACGATTCAATTTTGGAGAGAATTTTTGGTTCGACGATTGGCGGTTACGTCAGCCACTTTCTCGCAAACGAATCGCTTCGCGAAGGAATTCTCGGAGTAGTTGCGATAGTAATGGTCGGAACCCTGGTTGTTTACATGTGGCGCACGGGACCCAAAGTGCAACAAAGAATGCGCGAGCGCCTGGGCACGGTGTCCTCGCGAACTTCCCGAATAGCCGCGGTTGCCGGTGTGTTTCTCTTCACGTTTCTGATGATCACGCGCGAAGGGATGGAAACTGCGCTCATGCTGTTGCAGGTGCACGGCTCCGAAATGTTGACTGGAGCATTGCTTGGTCTTTGCGCGGCGGGAGGGTTTGCCCTGGCCTGGGCTAAATTTGCACATCTGATCAACGTAAAAAGATTCTTCCAGGTTACTGGAATATTTCTGCTTCTTTTTATGGTCCAGGTGGGTATCTATTCTTTCCATGAGTTTTCCGAAGCAGGACTGCTGCCAAACAGCGAGCTTCTGCACGCGGCTACTGAGAAGTTTTCCCCGGATGGACTTTATGGAAAATGGTTCTCGCCGCTAATGATTTCTATTTGCGCACTCTGGTTGTTAGTCGGTTGGGTAGTGGATCGCTTCAAGCCGGTTCGCCGGCCCAACATTAGCCTTAAAGAAGCGTAGACCAGGAACATTACTTCCGCTAAATTTCAACAACAAGGGCGAGCTACCGCGTGGTAGTTACTGACCTCACTGCCTTCGAACCGTCTCTCTATTAACAACACAGTAATGATGCACTACCCCAATCTATTCTTGAGTTGAGGGAATTCTATGAAGACGTCTTGAACTCACGCGCTAGTTCACGCTTGAGCAGTTTTCCGGTGGGGCCTTTGGGAATCTCCTTGATGAACCGAACAGTCTTCGGGCATTTGTAGTCGGCGAGGCGCGCGCGACAAAAAGCAACGATCTCCTCTTCAGTCGCTTCCCTGCCCTCTTTGAGGACGATAAAAGCTGCGACCTCTTCGCCATAAAGTTGATCCGGCACGCCGATAGTTGCGGCGGCGGCGACCAGCGGATGCTGATATAAGACCTCATCGATCTCGCGGGGATATATGTTCTCGCCACCGCGGATGATCATGTCGCTCTTGCGATCGACGATATAGAAAAATCCCTCCATATCGCGATAGCCAATGTCGCCAGTATGAAACCAACCGTTTCGGAACGCCGTTGCAGTCGCCTCCGGATTGCGATAGTAGCCCTTCAAAATATTCTCGCCGCGCAGCACAACTTCACCCAACTCTCCATCGGCCACTTCCACATCGTTATCATCGACCACGCGCATCTCGTTGCCGATAGGCTTACCGCACGAACCCGGACGGCGCCGCTCATTCGGTGGGTTGAAGGTTGATCGACAGGTCGATTCAGAGAGTCCGTAGCCTTCAATAACGAGGCAATTGAACGTCTCTTCAAAACGCTTCATCACTTCCGCGGGCACCGGCGCCGAGCCACACATGGCGAACCGGAGCTGGTCGGTGGTCAACCCCTTGGGTACGCCGTCGGGATATGTAGTAAGCAGCATCGACAGCATCGTGGCTACTGAACCAAATGATGTGATCTGATAGTCAGAGATGATTTGCCAGAAGCGCGAGGCGGAAAACTTTGGACTAACTACGGTTGATCCGCCCGCGTATAGCGCCGACATCGTGGTGACCGACACCGCGTTCATGTGAAATAGCGGCATGATTGTCAGCAGGCGATCGTCTTTTGTGAATCCCAGCCACTCGCTGATCTGCCTGGCGTTGGCAATCAGGTTTCCGTGAGTCAGCAAACATCCTTTCGGTTTCCCAGTGGTGCCGGAGGTGTAGATGATTATCGCCTCGCTATCACAATCAATATCCGGCAAGTTTAAGCCCGACAAACTCGAGCTCGTCGAATTAGCGCTGGTCGAATCAGTTTTGAAATCTTTAGTCGCTGCCGCTTCGTCATCAAACATGATCACTGCGCGCAGCCCGGGCAAATCCCTCCTGATGCTCTCGATGGTGGGAAGAAAATCGGAATGGGCCAGCAGCGCCTTCGTCTCCGAATCGGAGATAACAAACGCTATTTCCTGCGCCTTCAACAAAGAGTTTATCGGTCCGGCGATCGCGCCCAGTTTCCAACACGCGAAATACGCGATGATGTACTCGGCGCTGTTTGGCATCAGCAAACTAACCACGTCGCCTTTGCTGACGCCATGTGAGGCCAGCATGCGTGCGGTTCGGTTCACTGCAGTCATAAACTCCTCGTAAGAAAACTCGCGCCCATCAGCTTCTGAAAAAAGCCAACTCTTTCGCGGCGCTAACCCTACCCGGTGCGCGAGCAATTCATGCAGGTTGTCTACGCGGCGAAAAGTTTGGGTCTCAGAAGTATTCGTCATTTGGATTTGATCGGGTAAGCCTTCGTTCGCGAAACCAGTAGCAATTGCGGCCTGGTGTTGGTTAAATCCAGAAGTACTTGTTGTACAATAACAATCCCTTAAGCAACAACTCTGGGCAGCACACAAGAAGTTCGGAGTTCAACGTTCAGGTTGCCCGCTTTAGTGATTCTGGCCAAGCAAAAGCCCGATCGTTAGGGAGGGCTCGAGATCGAAATCCTGGCAGAAATCAGAGCCCTTGCTAACGCGCGGCTTCTGCTTGGGACGGCGTACCAGGTCATCGGAACAGTCTTCAAAAGAATGGAGTCTATGGACACGTATCGAAATTTTATCAACGGCGAGTGGGTCGAGTCTGCCTCGTCAAAGAGCGTTAACAACATCAATCCGGCGAATACCGACGACGTCATTGGAACAGTAAAACAAGCGACGCGAGCGGAAGCAAAACGCGCGGTGGAATCGGCTGCGGAAAGTTTTCCCGGTTGGCGCGCAACTCCGGCGCCGGCGCGCGGAAAAATTGTGGCCCGGGCCGCTCGCTTGTTGGAAGACCACAAGGAAGAGCTGGCGCAAATCCTGACTCGAGAAGAGGGCAAGACGTTGGCGGAATCGCGCGGAGAATTGCAGCGCTCGATCAATGTCGCCGAGTTTTGCGCCGGCGAATCGCGGCGAATGAATGGCGAAACGATTCAGTCGGAGCTTCCTTCAAACTTCGCCTATACGATCAAACAGCCGCTGGGTGTTGTTGCCTGCGTCACTCCTTGGAATTTTCCGGTCGCTATTCCGGTCTGGAAGATCGCGCCCGCGCTGGTAGCGGGAAACGCCGTCGTCTTCAAACCTGCGACCCTCACGCCGGCAACAGCAGTGCGCATTGTGGAACTATTCGCCGAGGCGGGAATACCTCCGGGCGTTTTGAATCTGGTGTTAGGCTCCGGCTCGGAAGCCGGCGATGAGATTATCAATCACCCGGCCGTGAAAGCCGTTTCGTTTACGGGCTCGAATGAGGTAGGCATTCGTCTCTACGAAGAAGTCTCGAGACGCGGCGCCAAGGTGCAGTGCGAAATGGGCGGGAAGAATCCGGTGATAATTCTGGAAGACGCTGACCTCGATGTCGCCGTCGAATCAACCGCCCAGGGAGCGTTTGGATCATCCGGACAACGCTGCACCGCCACCAGTCGAGCGGTTGTCATTAACGACGTTGCCGACGAATTTGTCGAGCGCATAGCGAAGCGCGCCGGGTCGATGCGAATCGGCGACGGCATGGACCCAAACACGGAGATGGGGCCCAGCGTTGATGAAGGCCAGTTTAAGACGGTACTTAAGTACATCGACATCGGACGAGAAGATGGCGCAACGCTTGTTTGCGGCGGCTCGCGCGCCACTGGCAACGGACTCGATAAAGGCTTCTTTGTAAATCCCACCGTTTTCGATCACGTGACTCCGGACATGCGCGTTGCGCGCGAAGAGATTTTCGGACCAGTCTTGTCCGTCCTGCGAGTGAAGAATTTCGAAGAAGCGATGCAAGTGGCTAACGACACCGAATACGGTCTTTCATCGTCGATATTTAGTAACGATGCGGCGCGCATCTTTCGTTTCGTTGATGAGATCGAAACCGGCATGACGCACATCAACTCGCCGACTACAGGTGGCGAGGCGCATATTCCGTTCGGCGGAATCAAAGGCACCGGCATCGGCGATCGTGAACAGGGATCGACCGCGCTGGATTTTTATACTGAATTGAAAGTCGTGTATGTCGATTACACGGGCCGTAAGCGCGAAGGGAATTTGTATTAACGTGGGGGGCCGAGATTGTGTTTGTCTATCATCGCAGGACAATTAGCTACACGAAGAACTCAACTTGAGAAATTCCAAATGAGCCATCTCAAATATACTCTCTGGCAGGACGGCGAGTTCTTTGTTGGCTACCTTAATGAATATCCTAATTATTGGACGCAGGGACATTCAAAGGATGAACTGGTGGAAAATATTAAGGATTTGCTTGTCGATGTCGAGTCCGGCCAAGTACCTTTCATCAGAAAGGTTGAAGGAAATGGTAGTCGCATAATGAAACGGGCGGCTCCTAAGTGCGGTAGAGAAAGGATCGTTCATGAATACAGTTTACAAGGCCGTACTAAGAAACGAAGGTGATTGGTGGATTGGCTGGATTGAAGAGATTGCTGGGGTGAACTGCCAGGAGCGATCTCGTCAAGAGTTGTTGGAGAGCTTGGGGGTGACGCTTCGAGAGGCGCTTGATTTCAATCGGCAGGAGGCAATTGCTGCTGTCGGGCCGGACTACGAAGAAGAATTGATCGCAGTATGAAGCTCAAGGAGCTGATTCGCCACCTTCGCGCTAATGGCTGCGAATTCCTGCGTGAGGGCGGTCGTCATTCCTGGGCAACACGAGTCTCGCAAACTAACAGTTTGCTTTACCAGTGCGCCGATTTCCACTGAAACCTTCCGC
>DASYMB010000368.1:0-7827 GCA_036009285.1 Pyrinomonadaceae bacterium
GTCCTTGACGCAACGTTCCCCGATGAAATAGTTCACGATCTTCTGGGAACGATTGCGAGCGGGACACACAGCCTCGAGTACTATTGGCTGGACCGTTGGTATAATGTCTTCCGATTCGCTCAGCCTGATGGACGACTGAGGAACTATTACTGCAATGTTAATGTTCCGCCTACTCTTGCCGGCGACGTCCTGAGTTACGTAGATTTGGATCTCGACATTCTGGTTGAGCCGGACTTTTCCCAACGCATACTGGACCTTGAAGACTTTGAAAGCAACATCGAACGCTACGGTTATTCAGCAGAGGTACAAGCCAACGCTCGACAAGCGCTTGATGATTTGGTGAGAATGATTGAGACTCGCGCTTTCCCATTTAACAGTTGAGATGAATATCCGATGACCTCAAAGCAGCAGCCAAAGCAATCCAAATCGAAACTCGAGCGATTGAAAGAGCGCTCACTCAAGGCGGAAGAGGGCGGCGGGGTCGAGCGCGTAGAGAAGCAACACGCTGCCAACAAAATGTCTGCGCGTCAGCGGATTGACTTCCTGCTCGACGAGGACAGCTTTGAAGAGTTCGATAAGCTGGTCGCACACCGTTCGCACGACTTTGGTCTGGAAGAGCAACAGTATCCCGGCGATGGAGTGGTCACCGGCTATGGCCTGATCGACGGACGGCGGGTGGTGGTATTCGCGCAGGACTTCACTGTTTTCGGTGGTTCCCTCTCGGAAACCCACGCTGAAAAGATATGCAAAGTTCTCGACCTGGCGATGAAGGTTGGCATTCCGGTTATTGGATTGAACGATTCCGGCGGCGCTCGCATTCAGGAAGGTGTGGTGAGTTTGGGCGGCTACGCCGACATCTTTTTGCGCAACACGCTGGCGAGCGGAGTGGTCCCGCAAATTAGTTGCATCATGGGGCCGTGCGCTGGCGGCGCGGTTTACAGTCCCGCGATCACTGACTTCAACATCATGGTCCAGGATACGTCGTACATGTTCATTACCGGCCCCGACGTCATCAAGACCGTGACACACGCCGACGTTACCAAAGAAGAGTTGGGCGGCGCGCTCACCCACAACCGCATTTCAGGGGTGGCCCACTTTGCCGCCGACTCAGACGAGCAGGCGCTCAGGATGGTGCGAGAGCTGCTCTCGTTTATTCCTTCCAACAACCTCGAGGACGCCCCGCGGGTTAATCCCACTGACCGGCCCGACCGTACTGAAGCTAAGCTGAACACGATCGTTCCGGAAGCCTCGAATCAACCGTACGACATTCGTGAAGTAATCAACGCCGTGGTTGATGACGGTTACTTTTTTGAAGTGCAGCAACTTCACGCGCCAAACATTTGCGTTGGCTTCGCGAGACTTGACGGACGCTCAGTGGGAATCGTTGCCAATCAACCGGCGTTCCTGGCTGGCGTGCTCGACATCGACGCGTCAGTGAAGGCCGCGCGCTTCGTGCGCTTTTGCGATTGCTTCAATATTCCGCTCATTACTTTCGAAGATGTGCCCGGCTTCCTTCCGGGAGTTTCGCAGGAACACGGCGGCATCATCCGCCACGGCGCGAAACTGCTCTATGCTTTCGCGGAAGCTACCGTTCCGAAGTTAACAGTGATAACTCGGAAAGCGTATGGCGGCGCGTATTGCGTGATGGCTTCGAAGCATATTCGCACCGACGTGAACTTTGCCTGGCCCACTGCGGAAATCGCCGTGATGGGTGCGGAGGGCGCGGTTGGCGTTTTGTATCGGCGCGAGATTGGCGACGCAAAGGACAAAGAAGCGGCGCGACGCGCGCGAGTTCTTGAGTTGGAAGATAAGTTTGCTAATCCTTACGTCGCCGCCGAGCGTGGCTTCATCGATGAAATCATCGAGCCCGCACAGACCCGACCAAAATTGATCCGCGCCCTTTCGCTCTTGGAAAACAAGCGCGACACTAACCCACCCAAGAAGCACGGCAACATTCCGCTGTAGGGATTCCAACGATGCTCAGCCCGAAGGCGGTCAGATAGTAGCCGGTGGTTGAAGCGTAGCGCCGACCACCGGAAATGAAGGAAAAATGGTTGGCACCCTGTCACGGGGTCCCAGTAAAGAGCGGGCCAGTTAAGCTCTGTCAATTCTTATGCGCGTAGTAGCCCTGGCGATAGAGCAACTGCGGTTTGTTTTTGCGAAGCTCGGGGTTGATGACTTCAATGCGAACGCGCCGGTAGGAACTATCGCGGTTCTTGTTAGTCGGCGAATAGGCGATGAGATACTGCGATCGCAGTTCCTGATCGATTTGCGAAAACGATCCCGGCAGCTCGCTCGGCTGCGCGGGAAAGAATGCGCGACCACCGGTCCGGTCGGTAACTTTTCTTAAAGCTCCCGCATCAAGCTTACCCTCCGGAAAATCCCGATCGCGAATAGCAATGGCATAGATAACTACGTCAGACTTCACGGCGAAATCAATAACATCCTGCTTCTTGATTGTGCTGCTGGTATCGTCGCCGTCTGACAGCAGCACGATTGCGCGGCGTGTTCCTTCCGGCGCTTTAGTCAAAAGGTCCTGAATCGTCATCCACATAGCATCCCAGATTCCCGTGTAGCCGCTCGGGTCCTGTGCTTTTGGGAGCGGGTCGTCGCCATTCGCAAGCCTGCGTTCATTCTCAGGAGACATCTCGATCCGCACACGTTGTATCCCGCTGTGGAGTTTGACTAAATCATTGGTGGAGGGCTGTTCGACTTTGGGCTCACCGGTAAACGAAACCACTGCAGCGCGGTCCTTCTCCGGCCGAATCACGGAATCAATAAACTCGAGCGCAGCACGCTTCTCGTCGGCCAGCACTCCTCTTTGCGATTCGCTCGTGTCAACTAAAATGGCCAACGACAACGGCCGGTTGGTCTCGCGTTCGAAAAGGCTGACCGGTTGCGCGACGTCATTCTCAAAAATGGCGATGTCCTCAGCACGCAGCGAGGTGATGAAGTGGTGGTCGCTGTCGATCGCCGTGAAAAGTGTGTTAACCAGGTTGGTTTCGACTCTCACGACTTCTGTATCAGCTTCGGATGAGGCGCTGGGGGGCGTGGGACTGGCGCTCGGCGAAGACTGCAAGGTTACCGTGCGTCTGCGCTGCGATTGCGGTTGAGGGTCTTGGGCATACGTAAGGAGAGTAGCCATTACGACGAGCGACAAAAAAACTACCACGGTTGCGATTCTACCTGGACGCATATCAAAACTGTCGAGCCAGCTAGCTCTTCTCCGCAGTTATGAATTCTATTGAACGTTTACGCGGATCGAAAGTGATCTTGAAAGGATAGAGTACATCGCGACCCAGAATCACAGGTGCATCATCCTCGACTCCAAAAAGAATGTCGGTGGGCACGCTGCGCAAAACAAGATCGCCAATGGATATCGTCGTCGGCGCAACGCGACGCGAACTGATAATGCCGCCGGCTATGTCGCGAGTTGCCTCCGAAGATTGATTACCGCGCCGTGGGCCAACTACTACCGCGTCGCGCTCGTTTACCGCCAGGCCAAAGCTCGATCCCGTATCAATCAGTGCCAGCCGTCCATCTCCTAATCGCACGAAGGGTCTAGCACTGGATCCCAGACGCAGCCAGGAAACCACGGCGCCCTCACCTTGGGAACGTCGGCTTGTGGCTATCGTTGGACCGACAGCTTCAATCCGCTGATTAGGCATGTCGATGGAATAGCCGTTGGGTGAATAAACGTCAGTGGGATCGAGAATGCCGTCGATGCCTGGAGCAAGAACAGAAACGACGAGGGCCGTCTTGGCGCGGAAAGTGTTGCTCAGATCGCCGAGTGCGAGTTCATTGATAACGACCTCGCGATTGGACGTGGTGGTAGAGTTGGTTAACCCGCCAATCGTTGTCGGGGAAACACTCCGCGTCGGCAACTGCGCTTCCCCAGCGACCCGCTGCGTCACCAAGTTCATTCCTGCGCCAGTGTCCACCGCGAAAACGTATGGGCCTCTCCGGTTTATCCAGGCAGTTAACAGCAGCCCGCGGTCCTTAGTTATCCGCAAACGGACCGGCGCGGGTATCGCTCCGCCGGAATTCCTATAGGCCGCCTCCACAATGAAAGGGGCAGTCCCCGCGCTGGGAACTGCCCACCCCATTGCTAACAGAGCGCCTAACGCAATGAAGAGCTTCGCCCTCATGCTCTCGCTCCTAATAATCAACTAGTAACGCCGATTACGATTGCGGAGTTTGTAGGTGTACAAAGCTGAACCGCCGGCGCCCGAAAGCGCGCCGATCGCCGCACCTTTTTTGCCGCCAATCAAACCACCGATAAGAGCGCCGCCGCCAGTACCCATGGCCACCGTGAGCTTGTCGCGATGCTTCTGCCAGAAGCTACGACCCCGCGGCTGTTGATAATCGTAATAAACTCTGCGCGAACTCTGCGAGCTGCGCGCATAGCTGCGACCGGCATTTCGATAGACTACTCGCGGCTGTGCGTATCGTAAGCTGGATGTGCTAACCCGACTTCCAGACGCACCCGACTCGCAGGCGCGAAAACCATCGGCGAATCCCGTTTTATAGGCGCTCTGTTCCGTTGCGGAGTTAAACTCGGCCGGAATGAACTGCTCGCGGCCAGATGCGTTTCCCTGATACTGAGCATATTGCGCGTCAGTGCCCTGTAAAGTTGCCGTGTTCTGCGACTCCGGCGTTTGGTTTTTCGAATGCATCACAAATGCACCCACCGAACCACCAATCAGAGCAGCCACCAAAGCAACCGGCAGCAATTTGTTCGTCATAATCATCGCTCAATTCTCCTTGCTTAAACGTGTTCGCAGCATTTTATCTAAGCTGGAGTTCAGCAATCTGTGTTCCCCAAAATAATCACTGGATTCAGACGTGATCATTTTTTTAGAAGACAGAGATTTAATTGAGAGACTTAAACGAATGCAAGCAGTTCGCAACCGAACCCCAACGTCATTTTCGCAAAGCGACCCAAAAAGAATACCCGATATGGAATCGTTCACTACTCGAAATCCAACGTTGCCTTGATCCAGGATTTAGTCCGGGGGATGCAGCAGTGAAAAAAAAGGCCAGGGAAGCCCTGGCCTCTTAAACGGAGCGTGGAAGTCCTGCTACGCTGCTCGTTGCACCGGCAGCGGCTTGTTCTCGCGGAGAATTTCCAGCGCCTTCTTCATCTGCAGGTCTTCAACAGAAGGCTTCGGCGTAGTAGCTTCCGGAGTTACTTGCGGCTTGTCAGTCGACTGGCCCGGCTTGTTTGCGGGGTCGTCATCGTTTCCGGTTAGATCCTCAGGGTCGATCGCATCGGCAAGTTCCGGCCGCTTAACTTCGACTGACGGCGCTACGCCTGAGTGGCTGCGATCTTCTCCTAAAAATGGTTTGCCGCTGGCTGATGCCCACTTGATTGTCGTTAACAACAAACCGTCGCCGCCGCGCAAAGTGAAAAGCTGCTGCTCGGCGCCGGCGCCAAAACTTTTTTCACCAACGACCTGACCGCGATTTCGTTCCAGCAAAGCCGATGCAACCACTTCCGCAGCTCCCGCGGTGCCAGAGTCTATCAAGGCGACCACCGGACCAGTAAAAATCGCTGCCTTCGGATCCGCCGTAAAAGTCTTTAACGTTTTTCCTTCGCGGCCCGACGTCTGGGCAATCATTCCGTCTTTAATAAAAAGATTTGCCACTGTCGCCGCTTCTTCGATTGAGCCGCCGGCAGTTCCCCTTAAATCCACCACCATCTTCTGCGCGCCTTGTTTGATCAGTTCCTGCACGCGTGCACGCGCGTCGGCGCCTTCGCCCGGCGCAAAACTGTTGACTCGCAAAACTCCAATCCGCCCAGCTTCCATTCGGCCTTCAGCAGCGGGCGCGCGAAATGCCCCTCGCTTCACCGCCAGCGTGAGAGGGCGCGCATTGGCACGAAGAATCCGCAGTTTAACTTCCGAACCAGCCGCGCCATTCAGGAGTTGTTTGGCGTCGTAGAGCGAAATGTCTCGGGTGGCCTTGCCGTCGATGTACTCAATGATATCCCCGGCGCGAACTCCGCCCTGGTCTGCGGGTGAGCCTTTCATCGGTGCGATGACGTAGAGATAAGACGCAACTTGCGAAAGCTCTGCTCCGATTCCAACCTGATTATTCTTTGAGTCACGACCAAATTCACGGACCTGCTCGGGCGTAAGGTAAGTTGAATACGGGTCGAGTCCGTAGGCCAAACCGCGCAACGCGCCCGCCCGGACCTTCTCCATGTTCGGCTCATCAACATAATCGTTTTGAATGTGCTGCAGCACGCTCTCAAAGATTCGCAGTTGTGCGTTTGGATCGTTGGAGGGCTGTTGCGCCCGGGTGGAAATCCAACCGCCAACGACGGTATAAAGCGCCAGCGTTGCTGATGCAAGAATAAGTGCAAACTTCGTGCGAAATGACATTGTTTACCTCGTGCTAGGCGTTAAGACGAAACGTGAAAACCACTTGCGTACATGCGCTTTCCGTGAGCCAGTCGTATGATACAGGCGGTTAGTAAACGGTGCAACCTAACATTATCTCGTATTTGCTCAAGCTTTTAGCAATTTTTCCGATTGCAGCGCGGGCGCCGTCTAGCTGAGCACTGGCCCTGGATCAATATGGAAACCGCCGAGCCGAACATCGTAACTATGCAGCCGCGAGCTCCAGTGGTTGCTCTCGACCTGGGCGAAAAGCGCGTAGGCGTCGCAATCTCAGATGCTTTATCAATTTCAATTACCCGGCTCAAAGCGCTGACTCGTACTAATTGGAAGCAAATGCTTCGAGACGTGGATGATCTGATACGTCGCTTTGACGCTCAAACTGTGGTAATTGGTTTACCGCTCAGATTAAATGGATCTACCGGAGATGCGGCCCGAGAGGTTCAGGCGATGGCGCTGAAATTTGCGCGCTCGTTGAGGGTCCCGGTTTACTTACAGGACGAGCGTCTGAGCTCGGTAGAAGCAGAACAAAACTTACGCGCCGAGGGCTATGGAGAAGATGAAGTCTCTGCGCTGGTCGATAGCGAAGCTGCTGCGGTGATCCTTCGAGACTTCCTGGTAAGCGATCAGGAAAGAACTCGCGTGCCTATTTCCGAGCAAACTCTTTAGTATCCATTTCTCTCTAAACTATCCACGATGAAACGCATCCTTTTAGCTATTGCTCTTTTGGTTCTGATAAGCGTGAGCGCTTCCGCCCTCTGGGTTTATCGCGACCTGCATACACCGGTCCAGCACGCGAAGCACGGACATTACGTGGAAATTCCCCGCGGCTCTTCTCCGACCACGGTTGTCAATCGGCTGGCCGATGAAGGAATCATCAAGCACAAGTGGCCGTTAACGCTTTACCTTAAGTTAACTGCAAACGGTTCGCAGTTGAAGGCGGGCGACTATGACTTCCCTTCGCCAATTTCTCCGCTCGGCGTATTCGCAAGGCTACGCGAAGGGGAGCAACGAATGCTTCGCCTGACTGTAGTCGAGGGGTGGACACGCTGGGATATTTCCAATGCGATGTTCAAAATACCTGAACTCAATTTGGTTGAACCGACGTCCGCGCTTTCGTTAATGAATAACGTGAGCTTGATTAGTGACTTCGATCCAAAGGCCACGAATCTCGAGGGATATCTCTTTCCTGACACTTACGACTTTCCTCCGGATACAAAACCGGCGGAAGTGATCGCGATCCTCGTGAAACGGTTTCGTAAGGAATGGAAGCCTGACTGGACACAGCGCGCGCACAGCCTCGGTTTCTCTCCGCGCGAAGTTGTAACGACAGCTTCGCTCGTGGAAACCGAAGCGAAGCTCAGCGAGGACCGCCCACTGATTGCTTCTGTGATTTACAACCGGCTGCAGAGACAGATGGCTCTCG
>DASYMB010000369.1:0-3509 GCA_036009285.1 Pyrinomonadaceae bacterium
CTTTCCATCCGGCGACATCTTCCCCTCCCAGCGAGAACGATTCCCGGCGTCACAATAATGAGTCGCGAGCAAACGATCCTCCTCCACGTAGAACATAGTGATCTCATGGTTTGGCGGGCGCCCTCCGTCGGTATCCCCTTCATGCAGAATTGCGGTCCCACTGGATGCGGCGCGAATCGTGAAGTTGATTGGTATGCCCATAATCGCCCCTTGCCACGAACCCGTTAGGGTCTTGAGTTTCTCGAAAGCCTTTTTCGCATCAGACTGCGCGCTGACGGATTTCCGCGGATTGTCCTGGGCAGAGACGACGGCGGCCGTCGCCATCAGGATGATTAGTATTGCTAGTTTTCGCATTGTTCTCCTCTTGATTTGTGAAACTGCTACGATCGACGGCTATGCTAAACGAAAGGTAGGTGTGGCTGTGTAAAGTGTTGGTAAACAGACCACCGTTTTGTAAAGACGAGGTAAAGTCTTGGTCCCAATCGCTAACGGTGACCAAACTTGAAAGCTACAATGCGAGCGATGTTCGATTCGGTCAGACGTGTCAGAAGAAATTGGCTGGTGCTGGCGTGCGTGGCGGTCTTGCTGGTCACGGTGCTCGCCGGCTTGCTTCAATTTCGCGGGATCAATCGCATGAGCGATGCCGTTCGGCGGCAACGCCGCGCAGACGTGGAGAGAACGCTACGGAACTTCCGCGGTGATTTCCGATCTACCCTGCTGCAACCGCTGCCTTTCTTCCGGCCACCGCCGGACGAAAGAAACGATATCGCTCTCGAGTCCTATCTGGTCGAGAATACTAAACGATGGCACAGCAACTCTGACCGTCCGCAACTACTCGCCTCGATCAGCATCGGCACGCAAAGCGACAAGGGAATCGCCTTCCGACTGCTGCCGACCGGCCAAGACCAATTCAAGACTGCAGACTGGCCCACCGAGTTTACGGGTTATCGCCGGGTCCTGGAGGAGCGGCAAAGTTCATCCGGCAACCTGGCCCCGCCTTTGTCGACCGGAGCTATTTTTACGTTATTTCAAGGCACTGCCGTTTTGATATTTCCGATCGTTAGGGGTGCCTCGCCTATACCGGAGTCGCAACGGTTTACGGGCTGGTGTTTTCTTGAATTTGATCGTGCATATCTCCGTGAGCATCTTCTTCCCGAACTAGTGGCGCGGCATTTTGGTGGTGCGCGTACTCAGGCGGCAATCGTTGCCCGCGATCCCTTGAGCCTGATCTATGCCATGAATCCAACGGTGACGATCGAATCGTTGGCACAGGTTGACGCGGGCATAGTCCTGCTGGACGCAAACCTTCCGCAGGATCTTCAAGCGACGCCACCGCCGCTAGCAGACCAACAACCGATCGTGTCGGGCTCGCCCGGGGTACCCCTTGCTGAGATCGCCGGCGGTCGCGGAGGCCCCGGCACCGGCGCCTGGGTGTTGGTGGTGAAAAGCCAAGCCGGTTCGTATGAAGAGCTGATCGAATATTGGCGCGAGCACGCCGTTGGCTTGAATTTCTGGATGCTCGTGCTGTTGGCCGGCACCTCAGTCATGTTGATACTGGCCACTGTGCGCGCGCGCCGTTTGGCGCAACAGCAGATGGAGTTCGTGGCGGGTGTCTCTCACGAATTGCGCACGCCACTGACCGTCATTCAATCGACGAGCTACAATTTATCGCAGGGCACGATCCAGGACCCGAGCCGGGTGCAACAATACGGTGACGTGATTCAGCGCGAAGCGCGCCGGCTGATCAATCAGGTCGAGCGAATGCTTAGCTTTGCGGGTATTCAATCGGGTCGTCGAGTTTATGACCCACAACCGACCAACGTGACTGAGATAGCCGAACGCTCCTTGGCCGAGTACGCCGTGGCTTTCGCAGAAGATGGCTGGCAAATCGAGCAGCACTTTGCAGAAGTTCTGCCTCTGGTGCTCACTGATGGTCCTGCGTTGGAAAGTGCGCTGAAGAATTTGTTTGAGAACGCGCTGAAGTACGCAGCGCGAGGCAAGTGGTTGAGTTTAAGCGCGTGTGCCGCGCAAGGCACGAAGGGCAGGGAAGTGCAAATCACTGTTGCTGACCGCGGGCCCGGAATCGCGCCGAAGGATCTGCCTCACATCTTCGAACCTTTCTATCGCGGACAGAATGTTGCCGCCACGACTAGCGGCGCGGGACTGGGGCTGTGTCTCGTCGAGCGTAACCTGCGCGCGCTTGGCGGCAGCGTGACGGTGCATTCAGCGCCAGGTGACGGGACATCGTTTACGTTGCATCTGCCGGTTTCCTGAATGGGGTAGTGTCCGATTAGCATTGAGAGTACAAAACTCCCCGCAGTTCTTGTGTTGCTTATTCCGAGATAATTTTCAGGTGGTAATTCCACCATGCCATGATCCGGTCATGGCGAAAGGCCCAAACGAGTTTGCCCGTTCGATCCTCGACACGATGATTGAGAAACAGTTCGCGCTGCCATGATTGAGCGAAAAGGTGGGCACTTCAAGGGAACAGGGCGTCCCGGTCTTATGAACAGTGACGCCCTCCAGCGGAGAAACTGAGTGGGTGATTAGCCCTCCACCCCCAAAGAACCATCCTGAAAGAACACGGCTCGCCCCGTAGCGAGAATCGCAGTAACAGCGGCCGTATCTTCAGGCGAAAGATTATTCTTGGTTACGTCGGGCTGAGCTGTGCCTTGGAAGTCTAGCCAAAATGCTCCGCGATGTGTGTTAGGGTCAAATTGAATCCAATAGGATCTAATCCGAATTGATGGCGGTGCCATTGGTGGGTTGCCTCCATATACTAAATGAGAGAACGAGCGACTTATATCACAAGGATTAGGCGTTTAGGAATAGTTGGCTGGACAAGCATCTCCTATAGCAACACAACTTATAGGTCACTACCTGACACCCGGCCCCTTTTACAGCGACAATGCCAAACAAGATCCTTTTGATTGAAGACGACCGGGGCATTACGATGGCCCTGACGGACCTGCTCAACGCGGAAGACTATCGCGTTGAGACGGCCGCCGATGGCTTGACGGGTTTGGCGCGCGCCCGCGAAGGCAACTTCGACGTGATCATTCTGGACCTCATGCTGCCGGGCAAAAACGGCTTTGATGTGTGCCGCGATCTGCGGCAACGAAGTATCACGACGCCGATTCTGATGCTGACGGCGCGCGGCCAGGTAATCGACAAAGTCCTGGGCCTGAAGCTGGGCGCGGATGACTATCTTTGCAAACCATTCGAGCCGCTCGAATTGCTGGCGCGGTTGGAAGCGTTGCTGCGGCGCAGCCGGGCCACGGCGAGCGCAGCAGAGCCGCTTGACGCCTTTAGCTTTGGCTCTGTGCTTGTAAAGTTTCGCAGCACCGAGGTGCTTAACAACGGTAAGCAGGTCGAACTCTCCGCGCGAGAGTTTCAACTGCTGAGCTACTTTATCGCCCAACGCGGCGTTACCCTTTCGCGTGATGAACTGCTGCGCGAGGTTTGGGGCTATGAAACCGGAATGCTGACTCGCACGGTTGACGTTCACG
>DASYMB010000370.1:0-8962 GCA_036009285.1 Pyrinomonadaceae bacterium
GGTGTGAGAAACACGGTCATGGGCCATCCGCCGTGATGCGTCATCATCTGCACCGCATTCATGTAGATATGGTCCAGGTCCGGCCGTTCTTCGCGATCGACTTTGATGTTGACGAAATTCTCGTTCATCACCTTGGCAATCGCTTCGTTCTCAAACGACTCGTGCTCCATCACGTGACACCAGTGACATGCAGAATAGCCGATGCTTAACAAAATCGGTTTCTGTTCGCGTCGCGCAGTCTCCAGGGCGTCCTCGCCCCAGGGGAACCAGTCCACCGGATTGTGCGCGTGTTGCAAAAGGTACGGGCTGGTTTCTTTGATGAGCCGGTTTGTGAATGCGTGTTCGGTCACTTAACACTCTCAACTTTTTCGCAGTTAGAGCATTCTACAGTCTTAGGTGAAAAACTTCGAAGGGTCGCGTTGGAGTCCGCTGACCTGTTAGCGCATTGCTCTTCGGCGGCTTGGCGCCGGACTCCTATTTAGATTCAAGCGAACCTGGCCGCGACCGGTCGCGACGGGCCGAAGCGGTGACAGGTCAGCGCACTCCAAAGCCAAACTCATGATGCGCGGCATCACCTTTCGAGAGTCGGTTCCCATTTGCTATACTCCTGAAACTGAATGGTCATTCATTTTTGGACTCTGGTGGGAACAGGACTAGTTGATGGAACGCGAAACCTTGGAAATGGATGTGGTGTTTGTCGGCGCCGGCCCGGCAAACTTGAGCGGCGCATTTCATCTCGCTCGTTTAATAAAGTCGCACAACGAGGACGTGAGGAGCGGTGCGCGACCGGGTGAGCCCTTGGGCGAGATCGAAATTGGTGTGATAGAAAAGGGCGCTTCAGTCGGCGCTCATATTCTTTCCGGCGCCGTCATGGATCCGCGGGCACTGAGAGAGCTGATCCCTGACTTCGTCGAACAAGGTGCGCCGTTGGAATCCAGCGTCAACGAAGACTATTTTCTTTACCTCACAAAAAACCGCGCTATTCGTTCACCAATAACGCCTCCGCCGCTCCGGAATCACGGCTACTACATCGTGTCGCTCAATCGGTTGACCGCCTGGCTGGGGGAAAAATGTGAAGAGGCGGGAGTAAACATCTTTCCGGAGTTTCCCGGAGCTGAGATGCTTTACGACGAAAAGGATCGGGTGATCGGCGTGCGCACCGGCGACAAGGGCATCGACAAGGACGGGAAGCGAAAGCCTAACTTCGAGCCCGGCGTTGATCTGCTCGGGAAGATTACCGTTCTCGGCGAAGGCCCGCGCGGTTCACTAACCAAGCAGTTGGTCCAACGTCTCGGTTTGGACGAAGGCCGGGAGCCACAGGTTTACAGCATCGGCGTGAAAGAGCTTTGGGAGTTGCCGGACGATCGTTATCCCACCGGGCGAGTGACGCACACCCTGGGATTTCCCTCTGACTCACAGACGTACGGCGGCGGTTGGATTTATGGCATGCAGAATCGGATCCTGAACATTGGCTACGTCACCGGACTCGATTACAAAGACCCGCTGCTTGATCCTCATGCGGAGTTTCAGCGCTTCAAGCAACATCCATTTGTGAGCCGGCTGCTCAACGGCGGCAAGATGATTCGCTATGGAGCGAAGACAATTGCCGCAGGCGGCTATTTCGCGATGCCGCAAATCTATGCAGACGGAGTTTTGCTGGTGGGCGATTGCGCCGGCTTTCTCAATTCGCAACGGTTAAAAGGAATTCACTCGGCGATCAAAAGTGGAATGCTGGCAGCAGAGACAATTTTCGAGGCGCTCATCGCGAAAGACTACACAGCGAAGCAACTGCAGCGTTACGAACAACTCGTGAACGAAAGCTGGATCATTCCGGAGTTGCGCAAGGTGAGAAATTTTCACGCGGGATTCAAGCGTGGTCGTTGGTTGGGACTTGTAAACACTGCCTTTCAATTCGTTACCGGCGGCCGTGCCTGGGGTTTGTTTGATCGAACTAAAGCGGAAGCAGGCCACGAGGAGATGAGAAAACTTTCAGCCTACGGCTATCGGGGCGATAACATCGAGCAACGCTACGAAGGCCTGAAGTTTGATGGCAAGATTGCCTTCAACAAGTTGACTGACGTTTACCACGCGGCGGTTGGTCACAGCGAGGACCAACCCAGTCATCTTCACGTGCTCGATGCAAACATCTGCGCCACGCGTTGCGCGGAGGAGTATGGCAATCCGTGTCAGCGCTTTTGCCCGGCAGCGGTTTATGAAATGGTTGACGACGGGACGAGCGGGCGGCGCAAGTTGCAGATCAATTTTTCAAACTGTGTTCACTGCAAGACCTGCGACATCATGGATCCGTACCAGATTATTAACTGGGTTACACCTGAAGGTGGCGGTGGGCCCGATTACAAGGGAATGTGAGATCCGCAGATTCTTAGCGGCGCGGTGTTTGCGCAACGCTATTCTTCGTCCTCATCAATCTTAACGGTGAAGTTAACGCGACCGCTCATCACTTCTTCGAGCGCGATGCGCGTGTTTTTGTGTTTCTGCGTATCGATCTCGATGCGGGGACGAGCGCCGCGTTGTAGTTGCTTGCTTCGCTTTGCGGCCAGAATAATCAGACGATATTTCGAATCGATCTCAGGCGCGGTTGTCTCTCCCGCTGTCTCTTCAGCTAATGACATGATTGATGTTCCTTCCGTTAATCAAAAGTTTCGGCAGTGCCCTGGTTTAGGTTTGGTAACGCAAACTGTTAGCTTGCGCGAGCGTTGAACGCCATTCACTCATCGCAAACTAACAGTTTGCTTTACGAATTAGGGCAGTACCTAAGTTTCCAAACTAATAGTGTGGTCTCCGAATTCAGTTTGTCCTCGGTATGAGAACGCAGAGGCCCACAGAGAGTAGTTCAAACCGGACATTACCAACATAAACTAGCTTCCGCTGCTATTCCGCGTGCACCTCAGGCAACTCGTCCGCAGTAAATGCTTCGACGACGCTCTTCACTTGCGCTTCCTGACGGCTGAGCCGGGCCCTTTCCGCGTGAACGATCGCCGTCATTTGTTCAGTAGCGCAATCCACGTCGTCGTTGATGATCACATATTCAAAGGCCGCATAATCCTTCAGCTCGGCGGGAGCATTACGCAAGCGCAAGTCGAGCTGCTGCGGGGAATCAGTTCCGCGCGCCTGCAGTCTGCGCTTCAGGATTTCAAAAGACGGCGGCAGAATAAAAATGCTAACTGAATCCGGCAGTAGTGCCCGCACGCTGGCCGCACCCTGCACATCCACTTCGAGAATGATGTCTCTACCGGCGGAGATTTCATGAACCACTTGCTGTCTCGAAGTGCCGTAGAGGTTGCTATGGACGTGGGCCCATTCAAGAAACTCGTTGGCTCCGCGCATACGATCGAATTTGTCTGGTGTAACGAAGAAATATTCGCGCCCATCCACTTCGCCGTTTCTTGGCGCCCTGGTTGTGAACGAAACAGAATAGCTAAGACTGGGCACCTTCTTCAACACGCGCTGGATCAGCGTGCCTTTGCCGCCGCCTGAAGGAGAGCTGACGACGAAGAGGATGCCGCGTCCTGCCGTTGTTTGCGGCGCGGATTTGTTTTCGAGTTGAGACTCTTCTACTTCACTCGACATTCTGGACCTGTTCGCGAATCTTTTCTACCTCGGCTTTGATCGCCAGCGCGGTTTCTTTAATAGCCAGATCAGTTGATTTTGACAAGGTGGTATTAGCTTCCCGGTTAAGTTCCTGTAGCAAGAAATCCAGCATCTTACCGGTCTCGCCGTTGGAATCAAGCGCTTCGCGAAACTGCGTCAAGTGACTGCGCAGTCGGACCATCTCCTCACTTACGTCGCTGCGGTCAGAAAGGTAAGCAACCTCCTGGGCCAGCCTCGCCGGATCGACTTCCACGACCTGGCCGGCGCGGCTCAACAACTCACCGATACGCTTTTGCAAACGGGCGCGGTAAGCATCGACTAAACTCGCCGCGGCGTTTTCAATGTTGGGAACGAGTGCGTCTATTTTGTCGATGCGCTCGGCCATTTCCCGACGAAGCGTCTCGCCTTCCTGGGCCCGCATTCGCTCTAGTTGATCAAGTCCCTCGGCCAGCGCTTTTTCGATACCTGCCACCACTGCGTCGTTGAGTCCATCGCGCGCGGGCTGAAGGGCGCCCGGCAATCGCGCGAGCACGTTGATGTCCAGTTCGCCGCCGATGTTGAATTCCGTTTGCATGTTCCTGAGAGCATTTACATAGCCGGCAATCAGCGGACGGTTTATCTCGTAAGCTGTCTGGGAAGTTTTTTCGAAGTTGACGGTGACGTCGACGCGGCCGCGCGAAAGTCTGGTGCTGATCTGCCGTTTAATAATTGGTTCCAGCGATGCGAGCTCGCCGCTAAGACGCAGATGGACGTCAAGAAAGCGGTTGTTTACAGTCTTCAAATCGACAGACACGGCGAAGCCTTCGCCATCCGCCGATCCGCGTCCGTATCCGGTCATTGATTTCATGATTTACTCGAAGGCGTTGTTGTGTTTTTCCGGGTGCTTCTTTTCGTACTTTGTGCTTAGTTCTTCGTTCTCTAACTTCGAAGGCTCACAGAGTTCAAAGGACGAACCCCCCAGGAACCAGTACAAAGTTCAAAGCACTAAGTACAAACCTCTATCACTAACCAACAATCAGCGTTTCTTCTTCATCCGCAAATTGCAGTTCATACAATCGTCGGTACTGTCCGCCCCGGGCCAATAGCTCAGCATGGCTGCCGACTTCAGTTATCCTGCCGCTTTCCATTACCACGATCGTGTTGGCGCGACGAATGGTTGAAAGGCGATGGGCGATAACGATCGTGGTCCGATTGCGCACCAGGTTTGCGATCGCTTGTTGGACAAACCGTTCCGACTCGGCATCGAGCGCCGAGGTCGCTTCATCCAAAATCAGAACCGGCGCATCAACCAACAGCGAACGGGCAATGGCGAGTCGCTGTCGCTGGCCTCCCGACAGGAAAATTCCGCGCTCGCCGACGATGGTGTCATACTTTGCCGGAAGCTCCATAATGAAGTCGTGTGCGAAGGCGATGCGTGCCGCCTCCTCGATCTCCGATTGCGTGGCGTTAGGCTTACCGTAGGCAATATTGTGCCGCACGCTTTCGTTGAAGAGCACCGTCTCCTGCGTGACTAATGCTATCTGTCCACGCAAACTGGAAATTGTGGCGTCGCGAAGATCGACGCCGTCCCAGAAGACGCCGCCGGAGACTGGATCGTGAAACCGCGGCAGCAGCTTGGTGAGGGTAGACTTTCCACCGCCCGATTCGCCCACGAGCGCAACCATCGATCCGGCCGGAATTTCTAAACTCACATCGCGCAGCACCGACCGCTCTTCGTTCGCATAACCAAAGGAAACGTTCTTCAACGCAATCGCGCGCGCGAGGGGCTGAAGTTCGCGCGCATCTTTCTTTTCTACCAGCTCGGCATGCTCGTCCATGATCTCCCAAACGTGGTGAGCCGCCGCCAGCGCCTGCTCCATGCTGTTTTGTAGTCGCGACAGTTTTCGCATCGGGTCGTAACTGCGAAAAAGAAAGAAGAGGAAAGTCACGAACTGCGCTGCGTTCATCCGGCCCGAAACAATTTCACGCTGGCCAAAGAACAGAAGAAAAACTATGAACACAACGCCAATCATTTCGATGGTCGGCGGCGCAAAGCCCGATATCCGGGCAGTCCGCAAATTCGCGCGAACAATTCGCTGGGCCACCACCGTGAAGCGAGACGACTCGCGCGCTTCCGCTCGATATGCCTTGACGATCGTTTGGCTCGACAGCGCTTCCTGCGCGGTGTCGGTAAGCTCCTTGTTGCCCTCAAAACTTTCGCGTGAAAGATTTCTCAGCGCCGTGCCAAAGCGCGCCGTGAGCACCGCAACAATAGGCGCAATCGCCAACGACCCGAGGGTCAATCTCCAACTGTAATAGAAGGAAGCCGCAAGAAATGCGATCAAGGTAAAGCTCTCGCGTAGCATGTCCCGCAGAGTGCTGGTTACCGATACCTCGATCGCGGCTGCGCTCGTGACCAGACGAGACACCAGATAGTTGGTGCGGTGGCGTTCAAAAAAACTCGCCGACTGATTAAGCAAATGACTGTAGAGATCCTGACGTAGCTTCAACACCGCTGACTGACCGATGCGCGCCATCAGGAAAGTTGAAAAATATTCGGCGACTCCTTTGGCGAGGGTAAAAGCAAGCAGGAGAATGGAGATGGTTTTCCAGGCAGCCAGTCCGGAATCGGGAATTAAATGTTGGAGCCCAAAGAGCGTCTGCGTGCGTTGGCCGCTACCTTTGGTTAGAGCTTGATCGAAGATGGGGACGATGAGCGAGCCAATCGCGATCTCCAGCAGGCCCACCAGAAACATCGCAAACGTTGCCAGCGCGAACGTTTCCCAGTGAGGCTTGATGTATTGAAGCAGTCTCTTAAGATCGCGCATTGGCAGTCGTAAATCACTCTTGCGATCAGCCCTCGGGAATACTGTCGCGAAGGTTCTGATCAGTCAGCCGGAGGAAGGATAAAAAGATGGCTTAGAACTAAAAACGCAACTATACTTATGCGCGAAGGACCGCGTCAAGGAGGAGCACTTTTAGGTGACGATGCAGTTTGATCACAAGCATGCCTGAGGTCCGAAGGACCGGTCGTTAGTAGCCTCGTCCGTGCGGGCGGGCAACGCAATCATTTCTAAAGCCAGAGGCTCGAAGGGCGGGCAATCGTGGCGCACCTTCGGCGCTCAGGTAACTAACTACCACCTCGATTCGCCCTCGCGAGACTGTGTCCGAACCCCTGGTCTTAGCGCCAAAGACGCGAAATGCAATAGCCTAGGCCATCGGCTCGGGGGAACCAGTTTGAGCTCCTTAGCGTTGAAGGCGCGACCTGATATCGGAGAGCTGGAATCGCTAATTATTCTTTCAATGGTTGCCATTTCACGCCTTCAGCCTTTCAAAACCCGTGCCCCTCGCCTGCGGGTTGCCCCAAGCTGTTACATTTCGCGCCTTCGGTGCTGAGACTCCGGCACCATTGCAGGGTCCTGGTTCTTTTTCCTTTCTTCCGGTGGTCTGCGCTGCGCCTCGACCCGCTGGCTACTATCTAAACAGCCCTCCGGGCTGAACGATCCGGGCTCAACGATCGGGTGCAAGCTTTTCTTAGCCCAGACACGCGAAACTAAGCTATACTTCCGCTCGATATTCCCCAATCAACAGCCAGGATCAACAACACTTGGGACAGCCATCACAGGTAGCGAGCAAGTACGCCGGAAAACGGCTTTTGATTGTCGACGATGATGCTGACATGCGCCTGCTGTTGGCAGAGTATTTTCGCCGGCTCGGATTCCAGGTGGAGGAGCACGACAGCGGCGCCGCGGCGTTGGTACCGGCAACCACCGGCAGGTTTGACTGTTTTATTCTGGACGTGTCGATGCCCGGGATGAGTGGCTTCGAACTGTTGAAAAAGGTGAGAGAGCGAGGTGTGCAAACACCCGCGCTTTTCCTAACGGCCCACGATGCGCTCGACTACAAAGTGGCTGGATACGAGGCCGGGGCTGACGACTACCTCGCCAAACCTTTCAGTCCTCGCGAGCTGGAATACCGAGTCGAAGCTTTGCTAAGACGGACGAGCACTGTTCAACCGCAAGCTGATAGCGAACGCGTACAGGTCGGGGACCTGGTAATCGACAAGCGCCGACATGAAGTGATCAGGCAAGGCGCGCGTATCGATCTTACGCCGCTCGAGTTTCAAATTCTGGAGCTGCTCGCTTCTGAACCCGGACGTGCGTGGTCGCGCAATGCTTTGCTGGATCGAGTTTGGAGTACTGAGTATGAAGGATATCAGCGCAACATCGATCCGCATATCAACCGGCTACGGAAGAAACTGGAAACAGATCCCAAGAACCCGCGCTACGTGCTTACCGTTCGCGGGGTAGGATATAAACTGAATGAAGCGCCGTAGTGTTTGTGAGTTCGCCGGCAGAGCGGGGAGCCCGCATCGCCCGCGCTGCCTGGCTGCGGCGATAATGCTATCGGGTCTTTCCTTTATTCCTTTAGCGGCTAATGCGCAGCAAACGCCACCACGCCAAATTGTTTTCCCGGTCGCCATTCAGTGGAACAAACAAAAAGCTGCAGTGAGGTATCGGCTTCAAATCGCGGCTGATCAAAAATTTCAGGACGTATTTTTCGATAGATTGGTTGTGGGCAACCGATACGTTGTGAGCGATCTCGCTTTCCCCGGCTTTTTCTATTGGAGAGTGGCGCCTGCGGATTCTCAGCTCGGTTCTTTTTCGCGTCCGGTGCGATTCTTCGTTTCGGGCGGAGTGGTCACAACGCCGCCGCGCGTATATGCGTCGCCAGCGGCCGGTCGTTCCCGGCGATAGCCAGCCATGAAATAACGCTGGGGATTCGTTAGAGAGGTTTTGCAGATGTTGTGGAAGATTAGCGCTGGATTGCTGCTGCTTTGGTTCATCCTGACGTTCGCTCTGCACAAGGGCGGTTACGTTCATATTATTCTAATCGGCGCGATCTCGGTGTTTGTCATACAGTTGACAGCTTATCGTAAGACGCAATATCACAAGACTTCTGCTGGTCGCACTGATCAGGTATGAACCGGCCCCGCGGCCGCCGGTAGTTTAGAGTAAAAGCGACTTTGCCAGAAAAATGGTTCGGCCGGTTCTGGCCAAGCAGAAGCCCGACCGTTAGGAAGGGCGCAAGATCGAAATTCTGGCAGAAACCAGAGCCCTTGCTAGCGCGCGGGCTTCTGCTTGGCACAGCGTACTCAGCCCATTGACACTTTTCGGGCAAGGCCGGTTGTACTCTAAACTTCTTCCAGGTTCCGCGCTTCGATAGCTTGACCCCTCTCCCACCCGTCGGCAACAATAAAAGCCGCTGTTGCATCAACTAAAACAAGTGCCTTTGGCAACAGCCGGAGTTTTTGGCTTAACTATTCTCCAGGAGTTGACTGTTATGCGTTCTCGTCCTGCTCTCGTGCAAT
>DASYMB010000371.1:0-2291 GCA_036009285.1 Pyrinomonadaceae bacterium
CGCACTCCAAAGCTATCTTGCTCCGGGTTATGAACTGTAGTAGCCTTCGCGCGGCCCAATATCTTGTGGTTTAGCTTCATGGCGAGTCAAGCGGTTTACTAATTCTTGAAGTCAGTTACCAGAAAATACATCGAGTTTGGAACGCTTTGCCTGCTCGCTGCCGCCATTCTATGGTGGTTTGGTAGGAAGCTGAACTGGCAGGAGGTCCGCCAGGCTGTCAGCCACGCCAATCCGTACCTGCTGGGCCTCGCTGTGTTGGTGATCAGTTTGGCCTATTTCTTCCGCGCTGCTCGATGGGGCGCGCTGCTCGCTCCTCTTTCGCCTGCCGGTTTGCGCAACTTGTTCATCGCTACGACGGTGGGGTTCGGAGCCGTGTTCTTGTTTGGGCGCACCGGAGAAGTAGTGCGACCCGTCGTCTTGCCAATGCGCGACGCACGGATTCGTCCCGCCGCTTCTTTCGTTACGATCATGGTCGAACGGATCTACGACATGATCGCGGTAGTTCTTTTGTTTGCCGTAAACCTCCTGTGGTTTAGACCGCCGGTGAACGCCGGCGTTGAGTTTAGCCGGGTGCGCATCGCCGGAATTGTTCTCCTGATTGTGGCGTTGGCGGGAGTGTTTGGTCTGACGCAGTTTAGAAAAAAATCGCAACGCGCGATTGGCTGGATAAAGAAGACGCTGGAGCAGCGACGCTTCGTGCCGATGCGTCTGACGAAGGCGCTTTTGAGTATCCTTGAACAACTCGCGAGCGCACTCAGGGTGCTCGTGGATGCGCGTGAACTTGCAGCTACCGTTGGCTGGTCTGCCTTGGTTTGGCTGGCTATCGTGTTGGCGAATCTGCTTGTGTTTCGCGCCTTCGGACTTCCGTTCGGAGTTACGCAAACGGTGTTCGTGCTCGGTTGGTCGCTCGTAGGTTCACTCGTGCCGACGCCCGGTGGGGCCGCGGGCGCTTTCCACGCCGCAACCGCTGCCGGATTAATATCGCTCGGTGTGCCGCGAGACACGGCTGCAGCCATTTCCATTGTCCTGCATATTGTAGACTTTGGCCCGGCGCTGATTTTTGGGGTCTACTACATCCTCCGCGGCGATATCAATCTTTCCCGCTTGCGCGCCAAGACGTCGTCAGAATCTGTGGAGCATGCTGTTGAAGATGAACCGATATTGCCAGACAAACTTTTCGCGCAAACCGAGTTGGAAACCGCCGCCGCCCGGGATTGAATTTGTCTGAAGAATGACGATCCGAAATCCGTCCGGAGAGGTCTAACGCCATGAAGTGTCCATTCTGCGGTTATCTCGAAGACAAGGTGGTGGATTCTCGCGAGTCTCGCGAGGGCGAGGCTATTCGCCGCCGCCGGGAATGTTTGCGCTGCGAGCGAAGATTCACTTCGTATGAACGCATCGATGAAATTCCTTACATGGTCGTCAAGAAAGACGGACGCCGTGAGCCCTTCGATCGCAACAAGGTGATGGCGGGAATACTGCGCGCCTGCGAGAAACGGCCGGTGCCGTCAGCAAAACTCGACTCAATAGTGAATGCGATTGAAAAGTATGTGCAGGAATCGTCTGAGCGTGAAAGACCAACCAGTAAGATCGGGGAAATGATCATGCGACGACTAAAGGAGCTCGATAAAGTCGCGTATGTTCGGTTCGCTTCCGTGTATCTTGAGTTTGAAGACGTGTCAGAGTTTATGACGGAGCTGAAACACCTGGTGCGTACGCGCGCGAACCAGGCGAAGAAGAATTAGAGGTTTAGGATGGCAACTTTTTTGAAGGGCCGACCGACAGGCAGGAATGACTGTCGTACTAAATGATTAAACCGGTCCGCGCCACAGGGCTTGAACGCCTCGAACTCCATCGCCTGCGCGATCGCGTGGGAAGATTGTTTGCTGCTTTACAGGAGGCGACCGTAGCCGAGGATCCGCTGGCTTCGGAAACCTGGTCGCCCCCGGTTGATCTTTGTGAGACTGCTGAAGAGATCGTCGTGTGTGCCGAACTCCCCGGCCTGACCGCGGAACAAATTAAGGTGGGCGCGACTAATACTCAGCTAAGAATTTGGGGCGAGAAAAAGCGGCGCGTGGCGCGCAATAAGATACTGTCGCATCATTGTTCGGAGCGGAGTTATGGCAAGTTTAGCCGCATCGTGCCGCTGCGTTGGACAGTCAGCGTGCAGGACGCCACCGCCGAAGTTGCAAATGGAATGCTGATCGTACGGCTTCCCAAGATTGAAGATCGCCGGGGAGTAGAATTCAAAATTCCGGTGAAGGATGGAAGTGGTGAGTAACGCAAACTGT
>DASYMB010000372.1:0-10178 GCA_036009285.1 Pyrinomonadaceae bacterium
CTAAGATGCCCGGCTTCAGCGTGGTCGAGCGGACGCCAATGATCTCCGCGCATCCGATTGGTGAAATTGCCTTCGACGGTTGCCGCGTCCCGGCTGAAGATATGGTGGGCGCGGAAGGCGATGGGTTCCTGTTGGCCATGCGGACCATGGACACTTTTCGCGCGAGCGTGGGCGCGGCTGCGTGCGGCATGGCGCGGCGCGCACTTGACGAAGCGGTCCGCTATGCGAAAAGCCGAAAACAATTTGGGCGCCCGCTTGCCGAGCATCAACTCATTCAGGAGAAACTCGCGGACATGGTTACGGAACTCGACGCCGCCAGACTCCTGGTCTATCGCGCCGCGCATTTGAAAGACACTGGCGCCGCGCGCGTTACTCGCGAAGCAAGCGAAGCAAAACTTTACGCGACGGAAGCAGCCTGTCGAATCGTCGATAGCGCGGTGCAGATCCACGGCGGCTCCGGACTCGTGCGCGGCAGTGTAGTAGAGAGGCTCTATCGAGATGTTCGCGCGCTGCGAATTTACGAAGGAACTTCGGAGATTCAGAAGCTCATCATCGCCAGCCAGTTGTTGAAGGAGTAGTAGGACAGACATTCCTGTATGTCCCTGTTTAGCGCAACTCAAGACAGCAGCAGTTACTCTTCGACGCACCAAGATTTTCAAAAATGAATCAGACGCTCAATCAGGTAGGACAGACATTCCTGTCTGTCCATCGTTTTCAGAACGCAGACGGACAGCCAGCAATGCCTGTCTTACTTAAATGAAGATCAACATCATCGGCGGCGGGCCGGCGGGAATGTATTTCGCGATCCTGATGAAGCAGGCCGATGGCGCGCATCAGATCACGGTTTACGAGCGCAATGGGCCGGACGATACGTTTGGCTGGGGCGTAGTTTTTTCAGGGAAGACGTTAGCCAACCTGCGTGCAGCCGACCCGGAATCGCACGCCGAGATCACGCGCTCTTTTGAGGCTTGGGATAACGTTGATGTCGTCCATCGCGATAGTACAATTTCCATTCATGGCAACAGTTTTTCCGGGATTGCGCGTCTTCAACTTCTCAAACTCCTGCAGCGACGCTCGGAACAACTCGGCATTGAACTGCGCTTCCGGACCGAGGTTCCTGACGTTGATTTGCTGCGCTCGAACTGCGACCTACTGGTGGCGGCTGACGGCGTTAACAGCACCGCCAGAAAACAATACGCGAAGCAGTTTCGTCCGACTTTGGATGTTCGGCCAAATCGTTACATCTGGTATGGCACCAACAAACTGTTCCACGGTTTGACCTTGACCTTCCGCGAAAACGATTCCGGCGTCTTCGCGGCCCACTCCTACAAGTTCAACCAAACTACCAGCACCTTCATCATCGAATGTGATCAGGAAACCTGGGACGCGGCGGGCTTCGCAGCGATGGGCGATGACGAGACGCGTGGTTACCTCGAAAAAGTTTTTGAGCCGGACCTCGACGGCAAGCCGTTGCTCTCAAATAATTCTAAATGGATCAACTTCCTGTTAGTGAAGAACGAAAAATGGTCCTATGAGAATGTCGTGCTAATAGGCGATGCGTTGCACACAGCGCACTTCTCGATTGGTTCAGGTACAAAGCTGGCGCTGGAAGATGCAATTGCGCTCTTTGAAAGTTTCGCAAGGACCGCGAGCGTGGACGATGCGCTCAATGTGTTCGAGTCAACGCGCAAGCCGGTGATCGAAGAATATCAAGCCGCCGCCTACGTCAGCATGCGCTGGTTTGAGAACGCGCGGGAGTATATGGACTTGAGTCCGATTAAACTCGCTTATGCGTTGATGACACGGAGCGGCCGAGTGAGTCATGACGTCTTAAAAAAGAGGGATCCGGACTTCATCTCGTCCTATGAGGGGCAGACGGCAGGAGCAGGAGGCAGGATTGACGGTTAGCCACAGATATTGCTGACTGTTTGTCTGCCATCCGCTCCTGCCGTCTGCTCCTATCTTCTCCAGTCAGGAGCAAGTAATCGCCGGCGTCCCTCATCAACTGCCGCGATCCCCGGCTCATCCAGTTCAACGCGATCCCAGAGCTTGCAGGTAACGGGTCGATGCGCTTGATCGAGCGCTTCGCAGTAGTTCGTGTACGTGCAGCGCCTGACTTCATCGCCGCGTCCGAGTTTCACTTTGATAAACCAATCCGGATCGGCAAGTGCCTGCCGCGCGAGTCCGGCGATATCAGCCTGGCCCTGCTGCAGAATCGCTTCCGCCTGTTCGAAAGTTGTGATACCTCCACTTGCCACGATCGGCGTCTTAAACCCGGCATCGTTCACCGCGCGCTTGATAGCAGCCACCAGCGGCACGCTGCGGCCAAACGGGCCGGTCTCGTCGGAAAGAATCGTCGGCATACACTCGTAACCGCTCTGCCCGGTGTAGGGATAAACTGCTTGCCCAACCTTCGGCTGCTGCGCATCTTCAAACTTTCCACCCTTCGACAGCGACAGAAAATCCAAGCCCGCGCGAGCAAACTCAACTCCGAAGTAGATCGCATCGTCAACTCGGTTACCGCCCGCCACAACCTCGTCTGCTAAAAAGCGCGTCCCTACTGTGTAATCATTGCCGACCCGCTTCCGCACCGCTTGGAAAACTTCCAGCGGCAAACGCAAACGATTCTCGCGCGAGCCACCATAACCGTCATCGCGATTATTCAGCGCGCTCAGGAAGCCAGCCATTGTATAGGCGTGGGCGTAATGTAGTTCGACACCGTCAAAACCGGCCTCGCGCGCGCGACCGGCGGCTGCGGCAAAAATGTTCGGCAACACCAGCGGCAACTCGCGCACGTGTGGCAACTGCATATCAGTTACGTGCTCGCGGTAGCCGAAGCGAAGTGATTCCAACTCGCGCTCATCAAGTATTTGTTCAAGGAGCGTATCCGGAGCCTGACTCAGGAATTTCCGCACTTCGGTTTCAACTGCGTGCAACCATTCCGGTTCCCCAGTAGTTTCCCTCAAAGCCTGACGATGTTCGTCAGTGATTCGCAGGAACCGATCGAAGTATTTCTGTCTTTCAGGACGACGCTTCACGGAAAGGAAGTCGATGATTTGGATGAGCAGCCTGGTCTGACCCTCGCTTGCTTCTTTTACCGTTTCGACCAGTTGCTTCAGTCCCGGTAAAAACCGATCGTGGCCGATGCGCAGCAGTGGTCCACTGGGGATGTCGCGCACACCGGTCGCCTCAACGACCAAAACGCCGGGTCGTCCTTTTGCGAAACGCCGGTACCAATCGAGATTCTCCTTAGTAACAAAGCCGTCTTCAGTTGCGCGCCAGGGCACCATCGCGGGAACCCAGGTGCGGCTCGCAGCTTCGATCGGACCAAGCTTTATTGGTTGGTAAAGCAGAGCGCGCGCCGCGTCCTCAACCGTAGGCCAGCGCGTGACAGGAATTGAATGCTTGATCGGGTTCTTGAATTTCCACATCTTTTTCAGTTCACTCTATCATGCTGAACTAACCGCCAAGAACGCAAAGTCCGGTAGTGTCCCAGTTTGAACTGATCTGGGTGCGGCGTCTGGGTTCTCCGTGTCTCCGTAGTGGATCTTGTTTAGTTATTGCCTATGCAACACTGATTATTCATAGCCTGTTATGTTAAATTAACTTCATCTTCAAAGTTCAGCAGGAGAAAGTTTTGATCGACGAGCTTCTCAAATGGCGACTTGAGTTTCCTATTTTGGGAAACACTGTCTATCTGATCTCTCACAGTCTCGGTGCGATGCCGCGAGAGACTTTCTCGCGTCTCACTGACTACGCCGAAACCTGGGCTACGCGGGGAGTGCGTGCGTGGGCTGAAGGTTGGTGGGACATGCCGGTCACTACGGGCAACGAAGTGGCGCGCATCATTGGCGCCGAGCCGGGCAGCGTGGTGATGCATCAGAATGTTTCCATCTGCCAGTCGCTCATTCTGTCTTGTTTTGAGCCCACCCCTAAGCGCAACAAAATCGTCTATTCGGAATTGAATTTTCCCTCGGTGATGTACGTCTATGAAGCGCACGCGCGCGAAGGCAAACTGCGAATCGAGACTGTCGCATCAGACGATGGCATAACAATTCCGCTCGAACGTTTTCTTGCAGCCATTGACGAAGAGACTTTGCTGGTTCCCTTCTCTCACGTGCTTTTCAAAAGTGGTTTCCTGCAAAACGCAAAAGCCATCACCGAGCGCGCGCATGAAGTCGGCGCCATGATCGTGCTCGATACCTATCAATCCGCCGGCACGGTCCCATTCAGCGTCAAAGATCTGGGCGTCGACTTCGCAACGGGAGGCTCGGTAAAGTGGCTCTGCGGTGGTCCAGGCGCCGGATATCTTTACGTGCGCCCTGATCTGCACCAGCGACTACAACCAAAAACGACCGGCTGGATGGCCCATGAGACGCCTTTTGCTTTCGATACCGAGCTTCGCTACGCTCCGGACATTCGGCGTTTTCTTCATGGCTCGCCCGCGATTCCCGCACTCTACGCCGCGCAGTCAGGCTATCGAATCATCAACCAGATTGGCGTGGACCGGATTCGCGAAAAGAGCATGCGGCAAACGAAGCGCTTGATCGAACTGGCGGAGGAAGCGGGATTCAGAGTAACCAGTCCGAAGAGTGCAGCGGATCGCGGCGGCACGATCACGGTAGGTCACGACGACGCTGCCGCAATCACGAAAGAGCTAATTCGCCGCGAGTTCATCGTCGACTACCGGCCCGGCGCGGGGGTGCGCATCTCGCCGCATTTTTATACCAGCGACGAGGAACTCGAACTCGTCATTCGTGAAATGAAAAACATCAGGGACACTCGCGCTTACGCAGTTCATGAAACTGCCGGCGCAGCATTCTGAAAAGTGGTCAGTTGTCGAGGTCAGTTGTTGATAAGAACCGCTGATTGCAACTGACCACTGACCACTGACTTATGACTAACGATTACGGTAGCAACGCTCCGCTTTCCTATAACAAATACTTGCGCGTCGCCGAGTTGATCGGTTTGCAGGATTGCCAGTCTGATCCGCAGCACCACGATGAGCTGCTGTTCATCACTATCCACCAGGCCTACGAGCTTTGGTTCAAACAGATTCTCCACGAAATCGACGCGGCGACACTTCTGATGAACGAAGACCGCTTCGTCGCAGCCGCGCGCGCTCTGCGACGCATAGTGGAAATAGAAAAGCTGCTGGTTAACCAGATTCACATTTTGGAAACCATGTCGCCTATCAACTTTCTCGGTTTTCGGGATCAACTCAACCCTGCCAGTGGATTTCAATCAATGCAGTTTCGCGAGATCGAGTTTGCTTCGGGACTAAAACACGAGAGTCTGTTGAATGAGTTTCGCGACGACGAATTTGCTTATGCGCGTCTGCGCAAACGTTTCGAGTCGCCCGCTTTGGGAGATGCGTTTTATGCGGCCTTGCAGAAGCGCGGTCTGGATGCGCCGGGTAATGACGATTCAATCGACGAGACAGAACGCGCGCGTAGTTACGGCAAACGCACCCGCGCCGTTTTGGAGATTCTCACTCATTTTGAGGAGCGCCACGAAGAGTTTCAACTGGCCGAGGCTTTGCTGGAGCACGATGAGTACTTCTCTCTTTGGCGCTTCCATCACATCAAGATGGTGGAGCGGATGGTGGGCACCAAGCGCGGTACCGGCGGCTCGGAGGGCGTTGGCTATTTGCGAACTACGCTCGACAAAAAGTTCTTTCCGGAACTTTGGGAAGCGCGCACGTATCTGGACACGAAGCATGGTGGAGCGGGTTGCCCCTTTACCAAGGAGTGAGGTTTGAAACACTCTGCACGTAAGCACAACTCGGAAGGACGCGTTAGAATAGAAGCAGTTTGCAATTAGGAGGGTTAGGCAAATGTCACGGAACGTTCAATACATTACAGACGAACACGGGCAACGCACCGGCGTCATTGTCCCTATTGAAGAGTATGAAGAGCTCTTTGAAGATTTGCACGTATCCCGGATCGCCGAGGAGACGAAGGATGAGCCTCGCCGTCCTTTCAGTGAAGTTGTAGACGAGTTACGCGCAACTGGCGAGATTGATGTATAGCGTCACTACCACGTCACGGGCAGAGCGTGAACTAAAGCGCCTTGATAGGAATGTCAAAAATCGAATCGTAAGTACTGCACTAGGCCTATCAAGCAATCCGCGTCCGCACGGCTGCCTCAAAGTCAAAACAGCAGAAGGACAATGGCGCATTCGTGTGGGCGACTGGCGAATCGGTTATGAGATCGATGACGAAGCACGCACCGTAACAATCATAACGATCGGTCATCGGCGCGAGTTCTACGATTGAAGCTGAACCAATCCCATTAAGATGATCGAATTTCCTGAACGCTTCAACATGGCCGACTACTTCCTCTACCACAACCTGGAGGAAGGGCGCGAGAACAAAGTCTGTCTTTACTTCGAAAATCAAACTTACACTTACGGTGAGACCGCGCGAATGTCGAATCGCGTCGGCAACGCTTTCAGAGAACTCGGCGCTGAAATAGAAGATCGCATACTCATCGTCTTGCCGGACTGTCCGGAGTTTGTTTGGACGTGGTTTGGCGCGGCGCGCATCGGCGCTGTGATCACGATGGTGAATCCGCTGCTGCCGGCGGACGATTTCAAATACTATCTCGAGTACACGCGCGCGCGTATTGCCGTCATTCATGAGTCATTACTCGACGTCTTCAACGAAGCCGCGGCTGACGCTACTTACCTTAGGGCAGTGCTAATTGTCGGCGATCGCGAACACGATCACGACACCGACTTCACGAACGATTCTCTCCTCTGGTCCTCCTTCAACGGCGCTGTCCTGTCTGCCGATGACGAATGCGCTCCAGCCGACACGCATCGTGACGACATCGCGATCTGGTTGTTCACTTCCGGTTCGACCGGACATCCCAAAGGCGCCGTACACCTGCAACACGATCTACCCTTCAACACCGAAGTTTTTGCAAAACGTACGATGGGCGTAAACGAAAACGATTTGACCGTGTCGGTGCCTAAGCTATTCTTTGGTTACGCGACCGGAACGAATCTGTTATTTCCTTTCGCAGTCGGCGGAGCCACCGCGCTTTTTTCGGAACGCTCCACGCCTGAAAAACTCTTCAAAGTCATTGAGCGCTATCGGCCCACGATTTTGACGACCGTGCCCACTATGATCAACTCGATGCTGAATGCGCCAGAGGCGAGCAGTCGCGATTTGTCGAGGCATTTATCCAGCGTGCGCTTTTGCTATTCAGCCGGCGAAGCTTTGCCCGTCGAACTTTATGAACGGTGGCACCAGGGCCTGGGTGTGGAGATTTGCGACGGCATTGGCTCGGCCGAAATGTTTCATATCTACATCACGAACCGGCCCGGCGATGTGAAGCCTGGGAGCCTCGGCAAGGTTGTCGAAGGTTACGAAGCGAAAATTGTCGATGCCAAGGGTAACGAAGTTTCGACAAACGAGATGGGGACCTTGAAGATCAAGGGCGACTCGGCTGCGCTTTGTTACTGGAACGCTCGTGAAAAATCAAAGGAGACGTTTGCCGGCGACTGGTGTACAACGGGGGATCAATTCCATGTCGACGACGAAGGCTATTATTGGTATCACGGCCGCACCGACGACATGTTAAAAGTCTCAGGCATCTTCGTCGCCCCGGCGGAGATTGAAAACTGCCTGCTGCAACACCGGGCTGTGCTCGAGTGCGCCGTCATTGGCTACGACTCCGGCGACGGCCTGGTAAAGCCCAAGGCTTTCGTGGTGCTTCGAGCCGACATCAAGCAGAAGCCCGAGGGTCAGGAAGGGCTCGAAGTGGGGCTTGCCGAAACCCTGAAAGACTTCGTGAGGTCTCACCTGGCGCCTCACAAGTATCCTCGGTGGATTGAATTCGTTTCGTCCCTCCCAAAAAACGATCGCGGCAAGATCGACCGTAAGAAGCTGAAGCAAGGTTAGCAAGCACTTTACATGCGGATTTAGGCCTTTCCGGCGAGCCCATCCTGACGGTCGGGCTTCCGCTTGGCTGTTGGTAGAACCATTCATCGTTCCCCTGCGTATACTCTTTCCACATTTTCACCTATCTGATTAGGAGCCACATTTGATGAATCCATTTTCTCGTAGCTATTTCCCGCGCCGCGGATTTTTGTCCGCGTTTCTTTCCACCGCGATCGCAATCACGCTGCTTTCACCTGCAGCCTTGGCGTGGCAAAACACAGCAACGGCCACCGGCGCCGCTGTTGCTCAAACTGCGAAAGCATCCGCAACCTTAACGGCCGCGGAGCGCAAAGCAGTTGTTCGCGTGAAGCTGGAAACGATCCGCGATGTCACTACCGCGCTCAGTTCACCTGAGTTTGAAGGTCGCGGTACCGGACAGCCCGGCGCCGACAAGGCCGCGCAGTATTTAGCTGACCGTTTCGCTAAACTTGGACTCAAGCCCGCGGGCGAGAATGGCACATACCTCCAGCCGATCAAATTCAAGTCAGCCCAGGTCCTGCCGGAAACATCAGTGAAGTTTGGCGATGCCGCTCTCCAACACGGCGCGGACTACGTGATTCTTCCGCCCTACACTTTGGACCAGGTGGACGCTGCGGGCGGCGTTGTGTTCGCGGGTTTTGGAGTTGTCTCGCCGGAGTTGAACCGTGACGATCTCGCTGGTCTCGATCTAAAAGGCAAGGTCGTGGTTATTCTCAGCGGCGAACCGGCCGGCGTGGATGTGAAGGCGTGGAAACGCGCTACCAATCCGCAAGTTCGCGCCGTAAACATATTCGGTCGCGGCGCAGTTGCGCTAATCGTCGGCAACGCCGGCTCGACTGCCCAACCCTTTTCGACTATCGCGAATTACCTTTCGCGCCGCCGCGTTAGTTTGGCGTCGCAGCCCGCGCCGCCGTTTCAGGTTCCGCCGGTCTTGCTCGTGAGCGATGCGGCAATGGAAAAAGTTTTCGCCGGATCTGACATGACCTACGCGCAAACTTTGGAGAAGACCAAGGCCGGCCAGGCGGTTTCCCGCGATCTTGGAAAGACGGCAACTCTGGCGCTGCGCTTTAAGCGCCAGGAATCCAACAGCAGCAACGTGGTGGGATTGTTGGAGGGCTCGGATCCAAAACTGAAGGAAGAGGCGGTGGTCTTTTCCGCGCACTACGATGCTTACGGTATCGAAAGCGACGGTCGCATCTTCCCGGGCGCGGCAGACAACGCGCTCGGGGTGGGGACGATCACATCAGTCGCAGAAGCCATAGTCAAGGCCTTTCCGAAACCAGCTTCGCGCCCGCGGCGTTCCCTGATCTTTCTCGCGGTAACCGGAGAGGAGTATGGACTACTCGGCGCGGAACATTGGGTCCAGCATCCGACGTGGCCACTCGAGAAGATCGCGGCTGATATTAATTTCGACGGCATCGGCACGGAGATTTATGGTCCAGTAAAACGCGTCGTCGGGTTCGGCGCCGAGCATTCCGATCTGGGCGCAGTCTTTGAAGACGTTTCAGCCGCTACCGGCAACATCGTCACTCCCGATCCGATGCCTGAAGAGAAAGCTTTTGTTCGTTCGGACCACTATGCGTTTGTGAAGAAAGGCGTGCCGGCGCTGATGCTGCTCGGCGGGCCGGCAGGCGAAGTGTCGACGTGGATTCCGCGCGCAAAGAAATGGCTGGAGACTGACTACCACTCGCCCAGCGATACAGTGAAGCCTGACTGGAACTGGACGGGACCCCAGACGCTGGCACAACTTGGAATGATCATCGGCCTGCGCGTCGCAAACGCCGATGCGATGCCGGCCTGGCGCGCAACATCGCCATTTAACAAGCCGCGCAATCCACCGAAGATGCTACCCGGGACGTAAAGTGCTGGGGAGTTTAAGTCGATCCGAAATTCCTGGAACGAAATGAAAAGGCCACTTGCTATTGACACGGGAAACCGAGGCAGGCCGGCCTCACTTACAATTATCCTTGCACCATCCCCTCAAAGTGATCGTGAAGTGTTCGAAAGTTGAGGTTTGATTGAGAAGGATCCGCTCATTAACAGCCAGCGAATTCTTTAGGCAGTTGCGCTTGATAACATCTTCTGGATAAGGCGTCCATACGACTCGATATATGTAAACCGTGCTGTCTGCCTTTTGCTCGCTCATCTTATTCAACGAGGATATTGCGTCATCCCGGTATTTGTTGCTGCTGTAACCTCTTCGCAAGGAGATCATGGCTAACGCGTAATAAGCGTCTGCCGTAAAGGATC
>DASYMB010000373.1:0-7820 GCA_036009285.1 Pyrinomonadaceae bacterium
GGCGTTGAATGAAACAGCAAAAAGACCAGCATAAGGTTGGCAGCAAACTGAAGCCGCGCGGGCAAGAGATGGGAAGGGCTCGAGTTCCCAATCAACCTCGCGAGGAAAAGGAAGAGACCCCGGCGATCTCCGGCCGCCGCAAAGTTGCCAACAAGATGGCCGCGGATAAGTCCGCGCAAAACATTGGCGGCGATGCTGTAACACCGCGAACAAACTCGCCTTCCACGCCGGCGATGAACGCACCGACGCGGCCGGGCGAGAGTGGTGGGGAAACTGTTTTCAAAGCCAGGCTGAAGCGAAAGCGATCGAAATAAGTAAACGGCTGCAATGGGAGACTGCGAATATGAAGAGATATTTGTTTCCGAAAATCATGGTGATATTGCTGCTCGCGCCGATGACATCGTCTGGCGGATGGGCATCGCGTGTAGCTCAGCGCTCGCAATCCACTCGAACCGTGACGCTGGTTTGCGTAGTTTCTCGACCCGACACAGAAGATCCTCAGGGCAACATGGATGCAGTTGTGTTAGTGGAAAACGGCAAGCTGAAGCAGCCGTATCCGGAATATAACGAAGCAGCGCAGAAGAAGTTTGCCGGCGAATATTTTCGGGTGGGTACGAAATACCGCGTGACTTTTGGCGGCGGAGAAGTTGGCAGCGCTACGGTCAAAGGTTACGACATGGGCTGCAACAACATTCACGCGACAGCGACCGTTGAGGACAACGGCAAGATTCCCCCGCATCTCTCAGCGCTCGCTACCAACTCTGAGTTGCTCGGCAAGATGCCCAGCGCTCGACGCGCGCCCACAGACGCCGAGCGCCAGGCCGCAATGAAGTTGGTGAATCAGATCTATCGCTCGCGCGGAACTACGCCGGGTTTGCTGCGCACCCTGAAGACGACGAATCTGACGGCGACCGATCTCGATGGCGATGGGAAGTTTGAGTTAATCGGCAGCTTTGTAATCGAGACGCAGACCAAGGCGCGCCGAGACCTTTTGCTGATCGCGGAACCCGTGGGCGCGGCATTTAAGGGGGCCCTCGTTAACTTTCAATCCTACAAGCTTCCGTCCGAAGGGTTCGACTCCGCCGTGGATTTCGTTGACCAACTCGATCTCGACGGCGACGGCGTGGCCGAAGTCTTCGTGCAACAACACGGCTTCGATGCCTACGGCTATTCCATTTACAAGAAGTCACACGGACGTTGGCGCCAGGTTTATACAACGACCGGCGACGCTTGTTGATGATTCGGAGCGGGCGGGCATCGGTTGGTGGACCCACCCGCTACCGCAGGTGGTTCTGACTTCGCGTTCACTCGCGGCTAATTTCTCTTCGAGTTTTTTGCTTCTTAGCCGGAAGAAGTGCAATAATCCGCTCGCTCCATTAACAAGCCGGCGTCCGAGTATCTTTTCAAACAACAACATACGAATAACGCAACGCTCGACAGTGATCGACGTTCGCGCGGAGACCGCCCCATGTCGAAGTTTTCGAAGCTCTCAACAGTAGTCGTCAGTTTATTGATTTGTTTGGCTTCACTGCAGGCGCAGGAGGCTAATAGAGAATCTGGCAAAGACATCCTGGGCGCGCTGCGTTATCGCTACATCGGCCCGGTGGGCAATCGCGTGACCGCAGTGGTGAGCGTGCCGGGCCAGCCAAATATTTATTACGTCGGCGCAGCCTCAGGCGGCATCTGGAAAACGACTGACGGCGGTGTTCATTGGGAGCCAATCTTCGACGGTCAACCTGTCTCCTCGATTGGCTCGCTCGCAATCGCGCCTTCCGATCCAAACGTGGTTTGGGCGGGCACTGGCGAGGCGCATATCCGTAGCCACATTTCCGTCGGCGCCGGCATTTACAAATCCACCGACGCCGGGAAGACCTGGAAGTTGATGGGCCTCGAGAAGACCGGGCGCATCGGCCGCATCGTTGTCGATCCGAAAAACCCGGACGTCGTGCTGGCCGCGGCAATGGGACACAGCTATGGACCACAACCGGAGCGCGGCGTGTTTCGCACTGCTGACGGCGGCAAGACCTGGGAGCGCGTGTTGTTTACTGACGAGAACACCGGCGCGTCTGAAGTGGTGATGGACCCGAGCAACCCGCGCATTTTGTTGGCCGGCATGTGGCCGCTCGAGATTCACACCTGGGGACGCGAAAGCGGTGGCCCAGGCAGCGGCATCTACAAATCGACTGACGGCGGCCTCACCTGGAAAAAACTTACCGGCCATGGACTGCCCACGCGGACCACCGGCAAAGTTGCGATGGCGATAGCGAACTCAAATCCCAATCGCGTCTATGCGCTGATCGAAACCGGCGACGGTGTGCCGGTAAGCGGCAAGGAAACCGATCGCGGCAAACTCTGGCGCTCGGACGATGGCGGCGACAACTGGCGCCTGGTTAGTTACGACCGCACGCTGGGCGGCCGCACGCATTACTACTTCCGCGTGGTGGCGGCGCCTGATAATGAAAACGAAACCTATTTCATGACCGCAGCCTTCAGCACTTCGCTGGACGGTGGCGAGACAATCAAAACCGGCGGCGGCTTCGCGAGCAGTCCGGGCGGCGACAACCACGACATGTGGATCGATCCAACTAATGCCAATCGCATGGCCGTGGCTAACGATGGTGGGGTGTCGATATCGGTTACTCGCGGCAAGACCTGGAACCGCATCCAGCTTCCGATTGCGCAGATGTATCACGTCACCGTCGACAATCGCATTCCATATTTCGTCTATGGCAACGAACAGGACGACCCGTCCTATCGTGGCCCCAGCCGATCGTTGGGTGGCGGCCAGATTCCGCGCAGCGCCTGGCAGCCGGTTGGCGGTGGCGAAAGCGGATGGGCCACGCCAGACCCGCAGGACAACAACATCATCTGGTCCAGCGCCTCCGGGTCGGGCAGCGTCGGCGGCATCGTCGAACGTTTCAACCTGACAACGGGCCAGGGACGAAATGTCGAAGTTTGGCCGGATCAAGTCAACGGAGCGACAGCCGCCGATCTCAAATACCGTTTCGTCTGGACCATGCCGCTGGCAATCTCGCCGCACGATCACAATCGCATCTACGTCGGCAGTCAGTATGTTCATCAAACAACCGATGGCGGGCAGAGCTGGCAGTTAATCAGTCCCGACCTGACGACTAACGACAAAAGTAAGCAGGGATTCTCGGGCGGACTGACGGGCGACAACATCGGCGTCGAGTATGCGCCGGTGGTGTTTGCGATTGCGGAGTCGCCGAAGGAAAAAGGACTAATCTGGGCGGGCACGAGCGACGGCCTGGTCCAACTCACGCGCGACGGCGGCAAGAACTGGACAAACCTGACGAAGAATATTCCCGCTCTGCCGCCGTGGGGCACTGTCAGCAACATCGAGCCTTCGCGCTACGACGCCGGCGCGGCTTACATCACCGTCGACTTCCATCAGGTCAACAATCGCGACCCGTTTGTTTATAAGACAAGCGACTACGGCAAGAGCTGGAAACAGATCACAAACGGCATTCCGCATACGATGCTGAGTTACGCGCATTGCGTGCGTGAGGATCCGACGCGGCCGGGCTTGTTATATCTCGGGACTGAAAATGGTTTGTACGTTTCCTTTGATGACGGCGCGAATTGGGAGCCGTTGCAGTCAAACCTGCCGCCGGCGCCGGTCTACTGGCTAGTGGTCCAGGAACATTTCAACGACCTGGTGGTTGGGACATACGGTCGCGGCTTCTGGATTCTCGACGATCTCACGCCGATTCAGCAGATGAATCAGACGGTGCGCGACTCCACCGCACATCTCTTCGCGCCGCGTCCCACCTATCGTTTTAGAAACTCTTCTCAGCCCGTGACGATGTCTGACGATCCTACGGCCGGACAGAATCCGCCTTATGGCGCCGCAATCAGTTATTACTTGAAGGCCGTCCCTGCCGGCGAGGTGAAGCTTCGCATCGAAGACACGAAAGGCCAGACGGTGCGCACGCTCACCGGCACGAAGACCGTCGGCATCAATCGCGTCAACTGGGACCTGCGCGGCGAGCAGACCAAAGAAGTGCGACTGCGCACGAGTCCCGCTTACGCTCCCGAGCTTCGCAATGGTCCTGAAGGCTGGCGGCTCGCGCCCGACGGCGGCCGCATGTCTGTGCTGCTGCCGCCCGGAACGTATACGGTAAAACTCTCGGGCGCCGGCGCGGAGTTGAGTCAACCGCTGGTAGTTAGAAAAGATCCGAACAGCGAGGGAACTGAAGCCGACATCAACGCGCAACTGGCGATGTTGTTTGACTTGCGAAAAGATCTGGAGTCCGCGGCTGACATGGTGAACCAGATCGAAGTGGTCCGCAGCCAACTCGCCGGCATCACCTCATTGCTGTCAGAACCACCTGCGGTAGCGGGTGGGCCCTCCCCTCAAGCATCCGCGACGGGCTCCGAGCAGAAGCCCGACCGTCAGGAAGGGCTTTCTTCCGACTACGCCGCAATCAAACAAGCCGCCGCTGATCTCGACCAGAAACTGATCTACGTTGAAGAGAACTTGATTCAGCGCCGGCTAACCGGCCAGGGGCAGGACACAGTACGCTGGCCGCCGAAGCTGATCAGTAAAATTAATTATCTTGCCAACGGCCTGGGCGGCGCAGACTTCCCGCCGACCGCGCAGCACCGCGAAGTGAAGATCATGTTTGAGGAACAACTCGTGCTACATCGGCGGCGCCTTGACGAGATACTGAACAAAGACCTCGACGCCTTCAATAAGCTACTCCGCGATCGTGGCGTGCAAAACATCATCCCCAGGTAGGACAGACATTCCTGTCTGTCCCTCCCGCGGTAGGGGGCAGTGAGCAGTGAGCAGCCGCTGTTACCGAAGGCGGTACTGATCGAAGCACATGGCTTTGGTTCGCTCTGCTCACTGTCCGCCTTTTGCCCAGCCGTTGACAGAGTTCACTACCGGCTTCTATTGTGCTGTCCGTCAAATCTCGCAATCAGATTCATAAGGAGCGACCTACCATGCATAGAGTTGCGATTCGCACCAGCAACGGAAACTATCTGACGGCGGTCAACGGCGGCGGCATGGGCGAAGCGGCGAACAAACTGCCCGTCCACACTGATGCCGGGGCCGTAGCCGGTTGGGAACAATTCAAGGTGAAGTTCTTCGCCGATGGGCACTGCACCATTCAGACGCAAGCCGGTCATTACCTGACAGCAGTCGGTGGCGGCGGCATCAGCGAGGCGGCCAACAAGCACCCGGTCCATACGGACCAAACCACAGTTGGCCCATGGGAGACCTTTGCTTTGGTTGAACTGGGCAAAGGCCGTTATGCCTTCCAGACTCCGAAGGGCACTTATCTCACGGCGGTTGGCGGCGGCGGCAAAGGCGAAGCGGCAAACAAGCTCCCCATCCATACTGACAGCAAAAAAGTTGGCGGTTGGGAAAAGTTTGTTCTCGTTCCAGTCTGCAAACCTAAAGTGAGAGCTCCAAGCAAACCAAAGGTGCAGAAGTAATTCTGTAGCTTCATGGCGTGTCCCCGGCGCCAACAGCGCGAACTATTTGGAGGTGCGACGGCAAGCTCGGCGCGACGCTGCTTTGGATTTGCAGAGATTCGGATGCGAAGAAATCCAAAGCACCGCCGTAGTCGGCGCACTCCAGATTTCCGCAGTCTTGCTACGCGAACTCCGCCTGGGACGGGTGGCGGTAGCGACCGGGCCCCACTGAAAGATCACTCATGCACGATGGGTCGACAACAGCACGCCTACCGCTGACACTCCACCGCCTAACGTTCCTCAATATCCTAAACCAGTGAAGGAGAACCTCATGAATCAATATCAAGTGAAAATGCAGGCACGACGACTGATGGATAGTCAGGAAAAATTTGTGACGACGGTCTATATGCTTTTTGAGGTTCTTGAAAAGTTTAACGAAACGCAGCGAACGTTCCGCGAGGAGCTCATCGCCCGCGACAACTGGTATGAGGCCGCTCGAAGGGAGGCTCAAGCGCAAAAGGCAATGACAGACACGCTTTTGGAATCGATTACGGGCCTTCACAATGCCTACCGAGAAACCCATGCGACCGTCGATCGTAATACCGAGCGCATGGAGAAGCTGCTCACAAAGGTCGAAGCCTACTTCGGCACCACCGGCCTCGATTACGACAATTGAGAAATAGTGGTTAGCAGGCAGGGGCGAGTCCGGGATCGCCGAACTCTTCACGCCGGCGTGAGAAAGATTAGCGAGGTGAATGTGTTGCACGCGCCGCCCGTGCGCCACGTTATTAAAATCCTCATTGTGAAGGACTACGGAAACGCATCGTGGTAGGCTCCCTGTTAACCCACATTCTTGCCACGTAACCGCAGTGGACGACTTCTCCCAACGCGATAGAAGGTCTCTCCAAATCGTTTAGACAGTCTTTCCGACGAGGTAGAAAGTTCTGCCATCGCGCTGGTAAATCCTTCCAGGGCGTTGGCATCGTTCTCCATTGAGCTGGAAAGACATTCCAACTAATTTGGAACCTTCCTCCAGGCGGCTGGTAGGCATCTCTACCGCGCCGGCCGGTTCTTCCATCGCCAAAAGAAAGCTTGACAATGCGATTTCCAATGCCAAAATGCGGGCCGTAAAATGCGAGAAACCGATTGTATAAAGAGGATTTTGCAGAATTTCTTTGTGAATCGGCGGTTCCGGTCTAAGCTGATCGGAAACCCGTAACCCCCGACTGGCGTTTCTTAACTCGTCCCCCGCTCTCGGGTTACAAACCTCATGACGTATCTCTCCGGTACGCCTTAACCTCAACCTCCGCAACGTGCGCGCACCCGCGCCGGGAGAATTCTTACTATGTCAGGACCGACAAAAAATCAATTGAAGATGGAACAACTGCTCAACGCCTGGAAGAACATCGCACCAACCAAATCATTCGCGGGCATGACCTTGAATGAGTTTCAGAACTTTGCCAAACCCGTTCAGGACGCCATCGCGGCTCTGGCAGACATCGAGCAGCAGCGCACTCAGACCATTAACCAGCGCGACGATGCCTTCGCTGTCTTTTTCGCGAAAGCGGAACTGGTCGTCAACGCCGTGCGCGGCGACCCCACCGAAGGCCCGGACAGCTCGCTGATCGAAGCCATGGGCTACACCCGCAAGTCCGAACGCAAGTCCGGCCTCACCACTAAGAAAAAAGAAACACCACCACCACCCAAGCCATAACGTAGGACAGGCATTCCTGCCTGTCTGAGTTTTCAGGCGCGGCTGGGGTTCACAATAAAACCTCAGCCTTAACCCTAAACCACTGACGCGTGTGTCCACTGAACTTTGTAGACACACGCGCCGGTTCAATTGAAATTCATCTTAGGATAATAGGAACTGCCTATTGGAACACCGCGTATGCGTATTCGTGACGGATAAAGACGAAGAGAGTAATATTGGGAACGAATAGGTTAATTAACTTTTTGTTGAATCCGTCTTGTGGGCTCAGAATCGATCACTGAAAGGGGAGAAGAAGATGCAGGAAAGCCTTCATCGTATCGAGATTTCCAACGGACTTGAAAACATTAGTATCTCTCTAGAGTTTGACGGTGAAAGAGAGAGTACTCAACTACTGATTGACGGTGTGAGTTATCATTTTGAGCGAATAAGGAAGGAACAACTCATGCGCGAGTATAAGGTCGACAATGACCCAGATTATTATCCCCAGTCGGACAGCCTCGGTTACTGCTACATAATCGCCCCTTTTGATAAGCAATCGGTTGAGTAGGGTAGATGGTCACATTGTTCTAAAACCGATTCCTTTGAGGTATTCAAATGTCGGATCATAGAACTCGGGTTTGCGTGTCGAATAAATAGGGTGCGTCGGAAAGGCGAGGCCCTA
>DASYMB010000374.1:0-11303 GCA_036009285.1 Pyrinomonadaceae bacterium
TGTCGCGTTTCTATCATCGCTCAACTTCAGTTGGAATCACGAGGCCCATCGACTTGACCGAAACTCCCGCGACGACACACCCTGCTGCACGGATGATGCGACGCCAAGACAAAAATTTTTCCGCGGTTCCTCGTTTCTTCGAAGGCAAAAGTAAACACGCGCCGCGGCTGATAATTACAATCCTCGCAGTTCTCATCTCCGGCGCTGCGTCGTGCACTTCCATCACGCAGAGGCAGGACGTACGCCCGCTGGTGTTACGCGACGTGCCCGCGCAACGACTGGCCTATCGCTTCGAGCCCGACGTCGCCGTGCCCGCCGAAGTCAAAACTGAAGACGCTGACGACAAAATTGAAGCGATTCAGCTTGACTTCAACACCCGCAGATCGAACGACGCGTTAATGCGCACGGTGCGCTCACCGGACGGCCAGCGGGCCCTCGTGCTTTATGGGACCGCGGATGAGCCCAGCCAGGAGTTTCACCTTGATCTCTATTCAGTCGATGGCAAGTTTTTAAGAAACGTTACCCCACCCGACCTGGCCTGTGTGTTTCCGGAGACGGCAGCCTGGTCGCCCGACGGAAATTTCATCACCTTCATCGCGCACCGCGGCACGAAGCCAACTCCGACGCCCACGCCTCCGGGCGCGAGCGTGCCGGAGGCGCCCGAGCCGGGGGACGCGGCGCCGCTGCCTTCCGTTGCGCCGGCATTTGCGGCCGTAGCAATCTTCAATACCGAGCAGATCTATATTTGCAATCGCGATGGCTATGACCTCAACCCATTGACTTCACGCGAGGGCTTAATCTACTTCTACGCCGCGTGGGCTCCTGACAATCACGCGCTGTTGGCGATGGCCTGCAGGGAGAGTGAATGGGATGCGCGAGAAAGGGAATATAAGTTAGCCGTGGGCCGGCCGCGGTTGATTACGCCGGACGGCAAAGAGCGTTTGCTTGATGACGAGTTGACCGAAGCCTTGCCGGTTTGGTGCCCCGACTCCTCGAAAGTGGCGACCGCTTTCGATAGCGACGTTATGATCTATGACGCCGCCACGGAGAAACCAACCCAGGCGCGCATAAGATTGCGCGATGCTTTGATCCGCGCCTCGAAGACTTACGAGCAGAAGAGCACAGGGAAGAACGAGGGCGATAACAACGACAACCAGCAGGGCGAAGCAACTGGAGACAGTCAGCCTCCGCAGTCTGCCATTCCGGCGTCGTTTAATCCGACTGTTCGTCTCGAATGGACCACGACGGAGAGACTCTTGTTTGAAACTGCGTACGTACGCCTGCTGCCAAACGACTCAATCAATACCTTTCAACGGTGGCACGTTGTGATCCTCAGTCCACAGGCAGCCGTGTTGAAGTAAAGCAAACTGTTAGTTTGCGATCGGTTCCCCGGCCATTCGGCTCGAAAAGTTTCCAGACAACGCAAACTAACAGTTTGCTTTACAAAAATAAGTGACGGCCCCTGGCCGTCCCCTTTTAACTATCATCTGTCGTTAGATCCGCCGGCCTATTGCGCCACAGCGTTTACATCAAACCATCCGGCTTCGAGTGGTTGATTGAAGGAAAACTTGGTAAAGACCATTTCCCAGTCAGCCAGGTAGGTAGTGTTGCCCTCTTTCATCAGCTTGATTTTATAAGCATGAGGCAGCGTCAGCTTTCCTTCCTGCTTATAATCGGAGAACTGTTCTTCGAGCACGTAGTGCAGTTCCCGTTGGCCTTCCTTAGAAGCATCGGCGGTAGCACCCATTTGCGGAGCTATGCTTTGCGCATATTCAGTGCGCACGTGGCGAAAGGTCTCGCCGTCAAAGTACAAATTGATTTTCATGTCCGAGCCTTTGCGCGGCGTGTATTTCAGCACGTAGGTTTCTCGTCCGTCGATCTTCTTGGTTCCGCCGTATTCGAGTCGGGCTTTCTCTTTGTTCAAATTCAATAGCGGCCAGGCGGTGGAAAGCGTGCCGCCCATCAAGCCCTCCTTAAAAATCGTGGTGCGACGAAAGATAAAGTCGCCTAACGTCGAACGCACACCGGGTTTGGTGTAACTGATGACCAGGTTATTTCCATCGTAGCCAAACTTCTCATGTGGATAATTCGGATTGGCGAAGGTCATGGCGATAACGCTTTTCTCGCCTTCGGAGAACAGCATCGAGAGTCCGCTGTTTTGTCCGGAGCCGGGCGAGCGCGCCGTGAACAGCGAAGTGCCGACTACAATGCGGGTCTTGGCGGCAGCAATATCCTCTGCGGCGCCAAGCGACTTCAGATGTCTGGCGACCACGTCCTCGGCCGTTAATTTTTCCTTGTCGCCGGCCTGGGCCCGCCAACTCGCGTTGGATAAGGTTGCCAATAATATAAGGAGAGAAGTAACTGCGAAACCGAGTCTGCGATCAGGTTTAATACTCATTTGCAAAAGTCCCTTCAAATTAATTTGCCGGCGAATTTTACCAGCCAGGAGAGAAGTTAGGTAGTTGAAACCCGTGAGGGCGGGAAATAAAAAAGCCAGGGCCCAGCGGATGCTCGGGCCCTGGCTTTAGTCAAAGGAGCCGTTAGAACTCGAAGCGGCCCGCGAACTGAATAATACGTGGCTCGAAAGTCGCGAGGAGTCTTCCGAAGGTATTACTGTTGATGTTTGCCTGAGTGAACTGGTTAGTGATCGCGAAGTTGCTGCGGTTCAAGACATTGAACGCTTCCGCGCGAATCTGGAAGCGAGTGGTTTCCGAGATTCGAATGTTCTTGATAATCGAAGCATCCCACTTGAAGTAGGTTGGACCACTAATGAAGTTGCGCTCCATGTTGCCGGTTTGTCCCGGGGCCACGTTAAAGAAGACCTGGCCGGGGAAAGTTTGCGGTACGACAGTACCCGGCGAACCAAACGGGTCGAAGCCCAAAGAGGCCACGCCAGCCGTGGTGCCGGCAACGCGCGGTGCAATGACGCCATTCCCGCACTGTGCGAGATCCAGGTTGATCACCGCGGGATCGATGAAGAAGATACCGCACGCCGTCCGGAAGGTACCGACGAGTTTCTTCACTTCCGCTTTCGACAGGTTAGTGAACGCCGTCTGACGGCCCGAACGGCCGGCGCGATTAAGCGTGCCGCGCGGGTCGGTGACCGAGAAAGGCGCGCCACTGTCCCAACGAATGATCGAAGTTACCTGCCAGCCGCCGATGATCCGGTCGACCACGCCGTTAGCACCACCACCAAACCGCTTACCTTTACCGATAGGCAGTTCGTAAATCATGTTGAGGTTGAAGACATGCGTCGTGTCGGTATCGGCAATAGCATATTCCAGATTTGGCTGGTTATTGTCGATGAGCGGCTCGAAGCGCGTCTGTCCGGTTCCCGGGGAATCGGTCAAGCTCTTCTGGAAGGTGTAATTCGCCTGGAAACTCAGACCGCCTGAAAAGCGGCGGCGAATTTCAGTCTGCAGCGAGTTGTAACGATACTTGGACTGGTTCGTGATCAAGTCAACCACGCCCGTGTTCCGATTGTTAAGCAGCACGCTGTTGCCGACTCCGAAAGTGTTGAGATAAACGAAGGCCAACTGGCCAACGTCACCGGCCGCGATCGGGTTAATGGTGTTTGAGAAACCGAGTGGGTTGCCGAAGGCGCTGGTATTGAAGGGCGCCTGATTCAGCAGTTGTAACGGCTGACAGGCCGGTCTGGCTACGGTCACGGTGCAGTTAACAGCGCCGGAGCCGTAGAGCTTGATGTTGTTCCGAGCGCGCAGGAAGTCAGCATAGAAACCGTTGGGGAAGATATTGACCTGGTTCAGATCGAGACCACGAACGAGGTTGTTGCTTCGGCCCATAACGTACCGAGCTTCGACGGCTGTTTTCCAGCCAATCTCGCGCTCGATACCGACATTGAATTCATCGGTGCTCGGCACTTGAAGGTGCGGATCAATTGCGAAGACCGTACCGAAGTTGGAGGCCGCCGTGTTGTTCTGAGCGTAAGTGCGCGGCACTTGCAGTGGTGGCGCGGGGAAAGTCGGAAGCGTGTTCGTGCGGAAGTTTCCCTGCGTCGTAAGGCCGAGAGTTAGACCGGCGTTACCAGACAAGGCATTGTCAGCCGAACGAATGAACTCGTCATTTACGTAACTTCTGCGGTAGCCGCCGCGAATCACGGTACGACCTTCACCCGGAAACAATCCATTCATCAGCCCGCTCTTGAACGTTGGCGACCAGGCGAAGCTGAATACGGGAGCAAAGTTATTTCTGTCCCACTTGAAGAAGTTGTTTCCGTTGCCGTTGACGCCCACGAAATCGTAAGTGCCATTGGGATCGAGAATCGCGGTTCTAACGTCACGACCGGCGAGCACTGGCTCGAGAATCAGGCCATTCGGTTCGCGAACGGGAGAGAACAGCTCATAGCGCAAGCCAAAGTTCAAAGTCAGGCGTGGCGTTGCGCGCCATTGATCGGCCCCGTAGAACGAATAGTTTTCATAATCGAGTTCGTGCACCGGCGGGGCAGCAGCCAGGCTTCCGGTCTTGCTGATGCCGGTAAAGGTCTGTGTGCCGGTGCCCACCAAACCGCCCAGCAGCGCCAGGAGATTATTGGCAGTGGTCACCGAGCTAATGCAGTTAACTCCGGTAGCGGCTACGCAGCCGGCAGCGGTGTTAAATGACGAAACGGTGAAAGCTGGGGTCGTACCACCACCAAGAGCATAGGCTGGTATATACGAAGAAGCGAAAGCGCCCGGACCGAAAGGCGCGGCTTTGAAACCCTGAAACTGTCCGCCGAACCGGATCGAATGAGAGCCCCGCACCCAAACGGCGTTGTCCTGCAGGTTTTTGATCGTGGTGTTGCGACCCTGGGGGTCGAAGCCGGATTCCGGATTGTTGATGAGGGGAACCTGGAGATAGAAGGGCGGCGGCGTCTGGGTGGTACCGAACGCCGGATTGCTCTTCTGCCAGCCCGCGCGCAACTCATTAGTCAGAGTTGAGCTTGGGGTCCAATGCCAGGCACCGGCCAGGAATGGCGTGTGGGCGTCCTGAAAGCCAAAAGGAGTTGCGGAGTAACCGGCAGCAGTTGCGGTTGCCGTTATTTGCTGCTGAAAATCGGTATCGGGTCGCAGCAGGAATTCTTTCTTGAACGCGCCCACGAGCGTAAAACTATGTTTGCTGTTGGCTTCGACGTCGAAGCGAGTAGTGTAACCATCGCGGTTCTGGTTCTGCCCCCGGGAGAAGCTCAAGCCGGTGGTATTGAGCTGATCGCCGATGCTGGAGTTGTTGCCGGCGATCGGCAGGGCACCCAGAATGCGGCTGGAGATAATAGGATCGATAGTTGAAACGCCGGTCGTCGCTGCGAAGTTGCCGCCGAAGATGTTCACAGTGCGGTTGACGCCTGAAACATCACGATAAGTTAAGAGACCCAGGCGGGCGTTCGGCAGAAGGATGGTCCTGTTTGCCGAGGTAGACTGCCGGAGGCGAAAACCTTCGTACGCGCCATAGAAGAAAGCTTTGTTCTTCCAGGTCGATGCTCCGCCTTCGCCAAATCGCGGCAACGGGAATGGTCCGCTGATTTTGCCGCCATACTGGTTGCGGTTCAGGAAGGGACGAGGAACTTTCGAGAAGTTATTGAAGAACGTGTTGGCTGCAAAATGCGAAGCGCGATTGTAGAGATAAAGCGCGCCGTGAAAATCACTGGTGCCGCGCGGCGTCACGAGTTGAACTTGTGAGGCGCCATAGCCTGCTTCGGCTCCGGCATTCTGCGTGATAATCGTGAACTCGCCGGTATCGTCAACGTTGGCGCGATCGGGGATAAAGTCCACGGCATTGGCGCGGATGAAGTTATCCTGAACGTTGATACCATCGCGCGTGATATTAGTGAAAGAAGAGCGCTGGCCGTTAATGGTTGTGTTCTGGGCGCTGTTCGATGATGTGCCTGCTTGCAGCAAAATCAAGGACAGCGGGTTGCGGCCGTTGAGAGGCAGTTCGACAATCTGCCGCTGACTCACCGTGGTCGACAACTGCGCATCGGCGGAGTTGATGATGTCGGTACCGGCAACGACGGTTACATTCTCCGTAACGCCACCAGGCTCCAACGCCACATTGAGCGTGTAAGGCTGCGCGACGTCAATCTTCAATTGAGTAGCCGTGTAGCTCTTGAAACCGCTGGCGGTGATTTTTACCGTGTAGGTACCCACTTCAAGCTGCGGCACGGTGAACGTTCCCTCACCGGTAGTCTGAAGCGTTCTTTCCTTGTTGGTGCCGTTGTCCGTGATGACAACGGTCGCGTTGCCAACTACGGCTCCTGACTGGTCAACGACGGTGCCGTTAAGGCTCCCTGCGTTGGACTGGGCGAATGCCGACGCTGCAAATAAGCAGAGTGTCAGCACCGCCAAAATAAACCGGAAATTCTTCATGGTAGGCTCCTTGGAAGTCTAAGTTTCAGTGAAATTTCGGCAGACGCTGTCCCTGGGGAAGCTGCCGAAAAACTTACGAGATGTCCTTTTGGGTCATTGCGCTTGGAAATTAAGCCGTTCGAGCTAGGCATCGGGTGCAATAAGCGTGCCGCCTAAGGCTTCCAACTGAAACCAGCTATATAGGCCGTTTTGCAAAGGTTATCCACTGATCTTGCCTCGGCAATCTTGATAAATTTGGATTCTTATACGAATACCTAAATCTACCTTTGCCGAGGCCCGTGCGGGGCCGGTGTCTATCCCGGATCGGACTAGCTAAGCTGCGACCGATCGCTCGGGTCGGAACCCTTAATAACTTCGAACTCGAAATGGAGTTCCTTGCCACGCATGATGTTCGATAGATAGAACTCCCAAAACTTTCGGGTGAAGCGAAACGCGGGATGGTGTTGGTCGAGATTAGTTAGCCATTCGAGGCCGAGCACGCGCCAAAGATTCGCCAGACTAACGTAGGTGCGGAGCGGACGTAGCTCAACTGTAGTGTAAAACGGAAACGGCGTGCGCTCGGGCATGAAGCAGGTAAAGGAATAACTGTTGAAGTGGTTTCGGTGAGTAGGGTCCGTGGGCCAATCAGGATTTGAATAGTGAGGCGTTACGATGCTAATCAATCCGCCGGGCTTGGTGATGCGGTGAAGTTCGCTGACGAATGACATCACATCAGGAACGTGCTCGATCACGTGTCGACAAATGATCTGATCAAATTCATTATCGGCGAACGGATAAGGCAGCACGCCCAGATCGTGGAAGACGTCGGCGTTAGCGCGCGGATTTGAATCCATTCCGATCGCGCCCGGATATTTATTCTGGCCACATCCGACGTCGAGAATCTTTTGACTGGATGCTGAGGCGGAGGGCGATGAAGACGTTCGGTATGGTCCGGGAGCAGGCATCGATTTGCTCGATTGGTTTGAATCAATTGCGCGAAAAGAGGAACTGCGCAAACGACTTGAGATCGAAAGCGTAAACCGGAACACCAAGCTTTACGTTCAACTCCCGGAGCGTCATGCCATCGAGCATTATCTCTTCGTCGCTTTTGAGAGTGCTCTTTGGAATGATCGCAAAATCGCCGTTGATACGTTCGCGCGCAGCTACCAAATCGCCGCCCGTTAGCAGGCCGGCTACTGAAACATCGCCGCCGAAGTAGTTGTTCCGAACGCCTGCGACGTTCAACTCTGTACCGACTCGCAGGTTCAAGTTTTCAACCAAAGGCTTGAGCACGGGAGCGAACAGCGTTCCGGTAAGAAGCGTGCCGCGCACTTGCTCAGGCTGCGCGAGTGGCTGCCGCTTGAGCCGCTTCAAGAGAGAAGCGAACTCATTATGGAATGAACGGACCATGCCGATGCCGTCTTCGATCTGCGGATAGTCTCCATAGTGTGGCCGAGGCGGCACGGCGCGTCCGGCGCGCAAATAAATTTCGTCGCCCAGGAATGCGAAGGTTGTTCCCAGCCGCTTACGGAAATCGGATTGAACGGACGAGACCTCCGCAATTATTTGACGGCAGAAGTCGGGCGTGACTGCGGTGAGGCGCGGATCAGTGTTGTATCGCGTCAGGCCAAGCGGAACAATCGCCACACTCGTGATGCGCGGAAACTCAGCCGCAAGATCGGCTATCGTCTGTCGTAGGATCTCGCCGTCGTTAATTCCCGGGCAAAGCACGACCTGCGCGTGAATCTCAATGCCTGCGTCGAGTAATCTCTTCAGCTTCGGCGCAATGTCAGCGCGTTGCTTATCTATTCCGAGCAGGTAGGAACGCACGTCCAGATCGGTTGCGTGAATAGAAACGTATTGCGGAGATAGACGTTGCTCCACAATTCGACGCAGCTCGTCTTCGGTAATTGAAGTTAGCGTGGTGTAGTTGCCGTAGAGAAACGAAAGCCTGACGTCTTCGTCTTTGATGAAGAGCGACGGGCGCGCATCGGCAGGATTGCCGTTGCAGAAACAAAAGATACATTCATTAGCACACTGGCGCGGCACGATCTGCTCGAAGCTCAGTCCAAAATCCTCGCCTTCGCCGCGTTCGATTTGTAACTCCCAATCCTCGCCTGAGTTTTTGCGGACCTCGAGCACAAGCTCGGTTTCGCCGGACGTTTGAAAGCGGAAGTCGAGGTAGTCGCGCACCGACCGGCCATTTACTTTGATGATCCTGTCGCCGGCCTCGAGTTCCAATTCACACCCAAGGCTCTCAGGCGAGACCTCGGAAATTTCCACCCCGCGACGGCGAATACTGGTAACCGCTGGAGCGACTGCAAATTCGTACATGTAAGAATAATGTCCGACAAACTTTAGTTTGTCGAGCAGGCGCAGCCGCGGTACTGGTGTAGTTTGGAATTGGAACTGCGTTTCTTTGCGTAGCTTGCGGCTTACTTCGCGAACTTTGCGGTTTCGATATGTTTGACCTCAAAGCTCACAAAGGATTCGCAAAGGACCGCAAAGCAAACTGTATCAGTACCCGGCCGCACAAATTGGGTTTGCTTAAACGTTGCCCCCACACGCGACAGGGCGAAGTTTGCCGAACAAAAGCCGTCAATTTTATTGACAATCCCGGCCCTGTTTGTTAGTTATGCACCGCACTTCGCGCCGACCAAAATCTAATCTTGCGTTTCCAGTACAAATCTAGTGAGAAGGTGACTGTTTCATGAACGATAAAATCAAGCCAGCGATTACGGGTGGGGTTCTTATTGGCCTGTTGTCGATAATACCCATCGTTAATCTGGGAAATATCTGCTGCTGTCTTTGGGCCATCGCAGGCGGTGTACTTGCTACTTATCTGTACGTCAAGAACTCGCCTGTGCCTGCTCGCCCGGGCGATGGCGCGATTGTCGGCGCAATTGCCGGTGCTGTCGGAGGCCTGATCGCGATTGTGCTTGGCATACCGATAAGCATTGTCGCCGGCGGAATCACCAGAGAGCTTCTCATTAGATTAATAGAGAGTATCAATCCCGCCCAGGCCGAGATGATGCGCATTCAAATGGCTACGGGCGTAAGCGTTCTTATCGCCATACGTGATGGAATTATTTTGGCGGTGTGTCTGGTTATTTTTTCGACTCTCGGTGGTCTGGTCGGGATCCCTATTTTCGAAAAGCGTAAAGGAAACGCTATGGTGCCCCCGCCGCAGAATTTTGGCGGAGGCCCCGGTATCTAACGGTTCAACCGAGCTCGACAAACGCTCTAAAAAGATCCCACTTTTGACCCCAGGAGAAACTAAATGTCTCAAGAACAGTGGAGCACTCCCCCTCCGTTAGGCGCAGCGGCGAACATTCCCAACTATTTGATCCCAGCGATCTTGTCTACGGTACTCTGTTGCTTACCACTGGGCGTTGCGTCGATCATCTTCGCGACGCAGGTAAACAGCAAGCTAGCGACTGGAGACGTTGCCGGCGCGATGGAAGCCTCCAAAAAAGCCAAGATGTTTATGTTTATCGCGGTTGGATTAGGATTGCTGACCTACGCTATTGTCATCGTCTGTTGGATTATCTTTGGAATAGCCGCGGTTAGCACTCGTTAGCCGCTCACATTTTCAAATAAGGCATTGGAGACTTCAAGCTGAAGATGATCGGCAGAACAGCTTCTAACGTCTCAAAGACTGGAGACCCCTCTAACATGACCAAACTAAAATATCTCACCTATGCTTCCATGATGATGTTACTGAGCGCAACGTTAGCGATGTCTCAAAATCGTGGGGGACCTGACGAAGCGTGTGGAACTGCTGGGGGTTGTGCCTCCTGCGGTGCGTGCGGGGCTGCGCCTGTGGTCATTATCGTTTTTATTCTTGCGGTCATTGTGCTGAACATTGCGCTGCTCGTTTGGGTCGCTCGGGACTCGAAGTCTCGCGGCATGGATAACTCGGTGATGTGGATGATTCTCGTAATGTTCACCGGCGTGGTTGGCCTAATTATTTATATTTTCTCGAGGCCGCAAGGCGATCTCGTTCAATGCCCTAATTGTAAAAACAACAGAATGCAAGCCAGTGCAAAATGTCCGCATTGCGGAAATACCTAAAGCAGCCGCAGACGTACCTGGTGTTGATGTTCTGCCTGGTAACGTTTACTGTCGGTGATACTTTTCGAAGGCCTGAAAGCCAGGTCACTGCCCGGCTTTACGTCGCTAGCGTACATTTGTACCAATTAGTTGGCCGACCGTTGCTTAAGGGACATGTTCAATGTCGTTACAATCCGACGTGCTCAGATTATTCGATCGAAGCAGTGCAAAGATTTGGGATTAGGCGAGGGATGGTAATGACGAAAAATCGACTCGAGTCTTGTCAAACAACCGTGCCTTTGGGCACTTATGATCCAGTTCCAGTCGTCCCCTGACTGTCCACCTACCGACATAGGTCGTCCTTCCGGTGTGAGTGCATTGATCACGCCAAGAAGTTTTTGCCTGGACAATTGAGAAGCTAATCTACAATGGTTGTTTTTTGCACGAGGTGCGGCGCTCAGAATGACGATACGCTCCAACTCTGTTTCAACTGCCAGGCGCAGCTTCCGGCGATTGCGGCTTATCAGTCGAACTACGAACCGATTCAACCTCCCCAAAACTATCGTGCTCCCCTGGTAAATTGGCGCGCCCATGGAGCCGATAAGAAAGTTCCAGCGGCCATCTGCGGAATGATTCCGATGTTGGGCGTGTTTGGGATCCACAAGTTCATACTCGGTTACAACACGGAAGGAATAATTCAGCTTATCATTGGCGTGATCACCTGCGGAGCGGGAAGCGTAATCGGACTAATTGAAGGGATAATCTACCTCGCAAAGTCTGACGAAGATTTTGTCAGGACTTACATCCAAAATAAGAAGGGCTGGTTCTAACCTACGCCGAAGCCGCTTGGCCTGCGGGCGTTTATAGATCAACGTTTAGGTTGCCGCTGCCAACACGCAAGCTAAAGCTTGT
>DASYMB010000375.1:0-13068 GCA_036009285.1 Pyrinomonadaceae bacterium
AAGAAGCTTTAGCGGTCGGCAACAATTCTCTTTACGCATTCCTGATCGATCTTTCTTACAAGCGGCGCATCTTCGAGGTGCTGCTGGATGTCATACTGATCCTACTTGCTTACTGGGGCGCATACGCGGTGAAGTTTGGCGCGCTTTCCGGAAGCACTGCGTGGAAGCTATTCCTGCGCACCTTGCCGGTGCTGGTTTTCGTGAAGATGGCAGCCTTCCTGGTGATGGGCGTTTACCGCGGCATCTGGCGCTATACCAGTCTGGATGATTTGATCGTGTTTGCTAAAGCCGTGGTGCTGAGCTCGGTTTTGAGTGTGATGGCAGTGCTGTTCGCGTTTCGTTTCGAAGGCTTTTCGCGGACTGTCTTCATTATCGATGCCATCTTGATGTTCATGTTTTTGGCCGGGAGCCGCATGGCTTTCCGGTTGTTCCGACAAGTGATTCCAGTCGCGAGGAACGCCGAGGGCCGCAGAGTTTTGATTTATGGGGCCGGGGATGCCGGCGAATTGTTGCTGAGGGAACTGCTGAACAATCGCGCGTTAAAGTATTCGCCGGTCGGTTTTCTTGATGACGATCCAGGCAAAAGCGGAAAACTGATCCATGGGCTTAAAGTCTACGGTGGCAATGGCGACCTGATTTCAGTTTGCAGTCAGCACGAGGTAAATGAAGTGCTGATATCCAGTGTGAGAATGTCGGAAGAGCGACTACAGGAGATTCGAGATTTTTGTCGCTCGCAAGACATTCTGGTTAAGCGTATGCGCATAACGATCGAAGATTTGACCGACCGCTGAAGCGAGCGGGCTACTGCTTACTGGAGTCGCGGGCGTATGGCCGGACGTTGTGTAAAGCAAACTGTTAGCTTGCGTTCGTAGGATAGCTCTCGAGTTGGATGGCAACGAATCAACGCAAACTAACAGTTTGCTTTGCGAAGAGGGCGTCTCACCCGCATTAGTCCCAGTAAGAGCGGGCCTGGCAACAGCGGTATCCGAAATCCGCGAAACATGATCCGAGTTTATGCCTGAACAATTAATGCAAATTAGGGCCAGCGCGCCGCTGAAGGCGGTAATGACGCTGACCGTTATGCTCGCCTTGTTTGCTTCCTGGTTTGTCGTTCGTTGGTATCTGGGCAATACGATCGCGGAGTATTTCCATCCGGAAGATCATCGAATGGAAACCGCCCAGATGGCCGTGAGCCTGGCACCCAGCGATCCTGTGCCCCACTGGAGATTGGGCAACCTTGCGCAGAAGGAGTTGCCGCCCGATCAAATCTCGGTCGCAGTTTCGGAGTATGAAAAGGCGGTGAGCTTATCGCCAAGTGATTACCGATTGTGGATGGAATTTGGCGGCGCCCTGGAGCAGGCAGGTGATTTTGATAAAGCAGAAAAAGCGTTGCGAGAGGCGGTGAAACTCGCGCCGTCGTATGCCTACCCACGTTGGTACATGGGAAACCTGCTGTTGCGCACCGATCGTTATGACGAAGGATTTGCCGAGCTGCAACGCGCCAGTGAAGCAAACGGTCAGTTCCAGCCGCAGTTATTCAATCTCGCGTGGCAACTCAACAAGAGCGACTTCGAATCGCTTAAAGCAGCCGTTGGCAATTCGCCGGCGATGCGCGCTTCGTTTTCGAAGTATTTACTCGAGCGGGAACATTACGACGAGGGTCTGCGGCTTTGGAGTGGTCTGACTGAAACTGAAAAGAGGGAGAACCGCATCGCCGCGGATGCGATGATTGGTAGTCTTATCGCTGCCCATCGTTACCACCAGGCAATGGAGATTTGGAATGAGGTCGCGCCCGGACCGACTTACCGCGCGGATTTTGGACACATTCTGGATCGCGGCTTTGAAGACAACCTGGCCCATGGTCCAGGAGCGGTGTTTGGTTGGCAGGTGCAGTCGAACTCGCAAGTGCAGATCGGAATCGATGCGGGCATGGGCCATACCGGCAGCCGCAGCCTGCGCGTGTATTTCCAGGTGCGCTCCCACATCGAATCAATCAACGTATCGCAACTCGTTCCAGTGAAGCCGGACACGGAGTACGATTTTGAATGTTACTTAAAGACTGACAAGCTCGAGAGCGCGGAGACTCCGGTGATAACCATGGTCAATGCAGCCGATGAGGCGTATCTGGGCGGCTCAGCCCCGGCGCCCAGCGGCAACAGCGGTTGGCAGCGTATTTCATTCTCCTTTAAAACCGGCCCGAAAACTGAAGCTGTTAAGGTGCGGATGGTGCGGAATACCTGTGCGGACAGCGCCGTTTGCCCGATCTTTGGAACTGTTTGGTATGACGACTTCGATCTTAAACCCCGCAAGTGAGGCGCTCGTTTCCGAGGAAACTTTCGCGCCCGTAGTTCAGCCTTCGGCGGGCTACACCACTTATCGCATCCGGCATACGGTGGCGAGTCGCTTCGTATTTCTGATCGTTTGTCTGGCAATCATACTTTCCGCCCTCGCCTACGGCACGGTCCACTATTGGGCGCTCGCGCTGTTTTTTCTCGGCGCTGTAACGATACTGGTCCTCTGGCTCATCGACGGTTGGAACCTCGGATCGTTTCGTATCAGCCGAAACGTTTTGCAGTTCCCATTGTTGGGAATGTTCCTGCTCGGCGTGTTTCAACTTCTGCCGCTCAGGCAACCGGAGAACGTAGGCACCCACTCCATTCCTTTAGTCAGCAGTCTGTCATTTGATCCTTACTCGACCAGATTCATCCTGGTCCAGGTCGCGGTCCTGCTGATTTACTTCGCCGCGGTTCTGGTTTTCACCGACACGCCCAAACGCCTGCGTCTGCTGGTGAGGACGATCATCGTCTTTGGATTTTTTCTGGCCATCTTCGGCTTGACGCAATCCTTTACCAGTCCCGACAAGGTTTACTGGATACGCGATATGCCGCAGAGCCAGGCCTTTGGTCCATTTATCAATCGCCATCACTTCGCAGGCTACATGGAGTTAGCATTGGCTCTGCCGCTCGGGCTGGTATTCACGGGAGCTATCGAGAGGGAAAAGAAATTCATTTATCTTTTCGCGGCCGGGCTGATGGCCGTGGCGTTGATAATGACAAACTCTCGCGGCGGCATCATCAGCCTCGTCGCCGAAATACTTTTTCTAGTTGCTTTCATGGGCTTAGGGCATCGTCACAAGAAGAAGAGAGATTCGGGCGAACACAAGCCGCGTATCAGGAGTGCGGCCGTGAAAGCCGGGCTGGCATTGGCGTTGATCGTGGCGATGTTCGGCGGCGTTGTATTGATGGGCGGCGAAGAAGCCCTGTCGCGGATCGTGGGTTCGGTTAATACCGACGATCCAACCACCGGGCGCGCACACTTCTGGGGCGTTACGATCGACATGATAAAGACCCACCCAATACTCGGAACCGGATTAGGCGCTGTTGGCGTGGTCTATACCGGCTACGATTCGCGCAACGGGGCGTATCGATTAGAACAGGTCCATAACGATTATCTGCAGGTCTTGTCTGACGGCGGAATCGTCGGCGCGCTGATTGGCTTATTTTTCGTGGTCAGCTTATTTCGGATGGGGTTTGCCCGACTAGACTCGCGTGATGATTTTCGGCGAGGGGTCGCCACCGGCGCGTTGGCCGGATGTTTCGCCGTGCTGATTCATAGCTTCTTTGATTTCACGCTACACACTCCGGCAAACGCGCTGCTGTTTCTGGTTCTGGCCGCGCTCGCAACCTTAAACGGAAGAGTCGAGGACGTGCAGTCACGCCGGAAAAAGGGCCGGCGGCGAAATTCAGAGGCATCAGTGTAATTAATGAGAACGGGACCAGTAGCGATCGATCTCCCGCTTAGGACAACTCATTGTAGTGGCCCAATTTCAGTCTCTCTGTGTAACCTCCGTGTACTCGGTGTCTTTGTGGTGGGCATCGCTAAGAAAGATTCACCACCGAAGCACAGAGAACGCAGAGCACACACAGAGATGGTTCAAACCAAGCATTACTCTTCGGCAAGCTGGAAGTTTGCACGTTATAGTATGATCCGCTTCGCAAAATCCAGCGATTGAGTTTCTGATAAGAATTGATAGGAGGCGACGACGCTTGGCTTCAACTGCTTCTGCCAAAATAGACGCGGGCAAAGAGCGAGAGATTACAAAGCCTTCCTCGGTGCCGGGTCTTTGTCTTACCGCTGCTTTGAAGCACGGAAAGCAAGACGCGCTCAATCACAAGCTTGACGGCGAGTGGACCAACATCTCTGCCGAAACTTTTGTTGAGCGCGTGCGAAACGTCGCCCTCGGGCTCGCAACCTTTGGGATAAAGCCCGGCGATCGAATAGCGTTGCTTTCGGAAAACAGGCCCGAGTGGTCGATCGCCGATCTCGCGATTCTTAGTCTCGGCGCCATAAACGTTCCTATTTACACCACGCAGGAAGTCGATCAAATCCGTTACATCCTCACGGATTCGGGCGCCCGCGCGATTTTCATTTCCAACAAAAAGCTCTTCAAGCACGCTAAGAAGGCGCTGGAAGGGTTGGATTTTCTCGAGAAGATTATCTTTTTCGACGAACCTGCGGACGAAGAAATTGAGAGAACCACAACTCTTGACTCGTTGGAAAAGAGTGGCCAAGAGCGATCAATCAACAAGCCCGCAGCCTTCGGAGCGTACCTCAAAGCGATCAGACCGGATGATTTGGCAACGATAATTTACACCTCCGGTACGACGGGTGAACCGAAGGGCGTGATGCTGACACATGCGAACTTCATGTCCAACGTGCTGGCGATAACCGGGGGTCTGCCCATCTCGTCGAGCGACGTGGCTTTGTCCGTGCTTCCCTTATCACACATCTTTGAGCGAACCGGTTTCTACATCTTTTGTTACAACGGCGTCTCGGTCTATTACACGGCTTCTTTCGATCAGGTCGCGGAAAACCTGCGCGAAGTTAGACCGACTGTTATGACCGCCGTGCCGCGACTCTTCGAGAAGGTTTATCACCGCATTGTGAAGAAAGGCTTGTCGGAGAAGGGCTGGAAGCGACGCGTTTTTGAGCGCTCTCTCAATGTGGGCCAGCGTTATGCGGAGGCGAAGGACAAGGGCAAACTTGTAGGCCCAGCACTCCGGCTGCAGCAAAGTATGGCGAACCGGCTGGTTTTTTCGAAGTGGCGCGAAGGTGTTGGCGGTCGTTTGAGATATTTCGTTTCGGGCGGAGCGCCGCTCTCGCCGGCCCTCTCCTACGCTTTTCTCGCGGCAGGCATTCCGATTCTGCAAGGATACGGCGCGACGGAGACCTGCATCGTGTCGGCCAATCGTCCTGACAACAATCAAGTGGGCTCAGTTGGTCTGCCGTTCGAGGGCATAGAAGTCAACATCGCGGAGGACGGTGAAATTCTTCTGCGCGGATCGAATGTTATGCGTGGCTATTACGGCCATCCCGAAGAAACCACTTCTGTCCTGCGTGATGAATGGTTTGCCACCGGCGACGTGGGCCATGTGGATAAGGAGGGCCATCTCTACATCACCGATCGCAAGAAGGACCTATTCAAACTTTCAAACGGCAAATACGTCGCACCGCAACAGATTGAAAGCCTGCTGAAACAAAGCGAGTTCGTGAGTCAGGTAGTGGTGGTTGGCGCCGGTCGCAAACAACCTACGGCGCTGATAGTGCCGGAATGGGAAGCCGTCAAGCAGGCTCTGTCTGCGGCCGGCGAAGAGTTTCCCGGCGCTCGAGTTGCGCTTGCCGACTTTCCTGCGGCGATCAAGTTAGTACAAAAAGATGTTGCGCTTCTCACGCGAGCACTCCCCGACTATCAGCGTATCCGTCGAATTGCTTTACTGCCGGATGAATTTACGATCGACAAAGGTGAGCTGACGCCGACGCTCAAAGTTAAGCGACGTATCATCGATCAAAAGTTTGGCGATCTGATCGAGGAACTGTATTCGTAGTTGTCACTTAATGTCAGAACCACCTGCGTAAGCGGATTGGTCCTAACAACATTCACGCCGGCCGCTCATGCAGATGGTTCTGACGTTTTCACTGATCGATCACAGTAAGGCCTTCCTGACCCGCCGAACTCTCCGCGACAACCCTGGCAGATTTATCCTGTCCGAGGATCGACTCAGCTAAAACTCTTAAGTTAATCGGCAAGTCCGGAGCGCGGCATTCTCCCTTGAGAGGCGGTGTATAAAACGCCAGCAGCGGGATCTCGCAATAACAATAATCACAACCAGCGAGGTGATGTTTGACCAGGAAATTAATTTCCGGCGCGAGCGCCTGCTGGTGAAATGAAAGCAGGAGATGCGAAGACGGGCAAGCCAGTTTTTTGCTGAATAACTTTGCGCTCGAGGCCTTCATCGGTTGCCCCCCTAGTTTGAAACACACGACTAGGTTAGTTGATCAGAGTTAGAAAACACAGTCCCGCTTGAAGGGATTGAGGAGGCAAAGGGGCAAGATTTGCTTGTAGGCCTCAACCAGGAAGAACCCGCAGAATGATCCCACTTGTTCAGGAGCTTAATAGACTTAATTGTGAGCACCTTCCATAACTTTGTCATCCCGAGCCCACCTTTTGTAGTCTGGAATCAACAACTTGGCGGAAGTGTAAAAACATGTTGCTCATTCTTGGGAATGTTGTTAAGATGCTCCCCGTCAAGTCAGAGAGCGCCTGCTCTTTGACGCTCGCTCCAGGGCCAGCCCACCTGTTTTCTCAGGATACACACGGGCAATCACAATGTATACCAGCGATAGCCACAAAGGCTAATTCAAACTCTTTCTCGACGACCTCTGGTTTGTTGCCTTACTAAACTCCTGCGCTTCGGTGCCTACTGAGACTATCTCAGCGCCCGTTCAGGACACCGCACATCATTGAAGTTTCCCGCCAAGGTGAACCCCATCAACTCCGTAACCCAAAGAACAACTCTTGTGAAATCTCTAAGTCACGAAGCAGAAAAAGAAGCTGAGTTGGCCCCCGTCCGCCAGGAGCCCCAAACCGCCCGCGCCAAACGCACGGCGGAGCGGATGGCTAAAAGCGGCAAATGGGTAGAGAGCCTTCGCTGCTCAGATGTTAATCGCCTCTGGTCAGAATTGCACCGCATCGTCTCCCACCATCCACTGGTGCGAGCGTCTCGGAGCGCCGGCTTGCTGGTTGAAGAAGGCGCCACGACAGCTTACACCGATCTCACGCAGGAACTCTTCGTTCAACTACTAAGCAAGAATCGCTTCGAGCATTACCTCGAATCGGAAATGACCGATTACGAAATTGAATGCGAGATCGGCCAGATAGAACTAACTAACCTTCTCACTGCCGAATTACGAAAGCGCCATCCTGAAAGTTATCGCCTGGCCCGACGGATTTCCACCCTCATTCAATCCAGCGCAAACTTCCGCCGCTTTGATTCCAGCGGCAGTGGCGATGAGCCGCATCGCCGGCTGGCGGATCGAGTTTACGGTCTCAGCGAGTGGGCCGATGGAAAGCGTCGCCGCGACTCACACGACATCGAGCAGCGGGTTCACATTATTCCGGTCCGTGCGCGTGACACTCGAATGGTCGGCTGCACGGGCGACTCCCAGGTCGTCATCAGCAATTCAGATCTCGAGGACCTCATTGTTTCGGTGCTGGACGCAGTCGATTCGCCCGTCGATGTAAGGGCGCTGCGCAGTCTCGTTATGTCGCGACTGCCGGTGATGGATATTTATCTGGTGCCTCTCGACGGCGACGACAATGACGGTGAAGGCAATCATTTTCAGCCGGTTGATAAGGGTGAAGACCCGGAGCAGGGTCTGCTGAGACGCGAGTCGGAAGATGAAGCCGCCGGGTTTGTCGATCATTTTCTCGGCCATCTCCACGAAACAGTTCGCGGCAAGGTCAAACAGTACAATCGCATCCTGGGCGTGCTCTGGCACTGCTATTTGAGCCCGCAGCATTCCACTCAGTTGGAGGTCGCGGCTGTCCTCGGAGTTTCGGATTCGCTCGTCTCGGATTATCGGCGGCGAATCGAGCAAGAGTTACGAGCTCTTTCATTCTCCGAGGTTGAGGAGGCGAGGCGATTTGAAGGCGCATTACGCGAGCGCGTCAGAGAGCTTGTGGTAGTCAGTGATCAGAACGAGGTGGCAGTTTAGATTCGCGTAGGGCTCCTTCAAAAGCCTGCTACAAACTGCAAGTCGAGGCTGCGGCGCGTTCCAGCGTAGCAGCTTCTTTTGATTTAGAGGGAGCGCCTTAGATCACTCTTTCGGAGTTTGTAGGAAGGACTGCAAGACGCAGAAGCAGGTTAGGAACCAAGAGGACACATGAGGCGCCGCGGCCAAAACGCTATGCGGAACAAGTTCGAATTGGAGGACTACGAGCCCGTGACACCGTCGCGCAGTCGGCGCCAGTTCAGTTCAACTGAAACTGACGACGGCTCGGCGGAACTTCGTGCGGTCGAACCGGTCGTGGTCCTTAACACGCCGGCTAGAGTTCATTCCCAGCTTGCGACTTCAGACCCTCACAAAAACAGCTCATCTGATTCCCAATCAACGCCAGTCCATTCCCAGCCGCGCTGGGCGCTGAAACGCGGACATTCCCTGACTTATCTGGGCCTGTTCCTTTTTACTTTTTTAGTTTACTTCCGGCCTTACGAACTCTTTCCCTCGCTTGCCTGGCTATCGAAGAGCGCTCTAATCGCGGCGATAATCACGCTCGCGTTGTTCGTTCCCACCCAACTTGGTTTGGAAGACCGGATCACTGCAAAGCTACGAGAGGTGAAACTCGCACTTGCTCTGCTGCTAACCGGACTGCTTTCGATTCCCTTAGCGCTCGAGCCTTCGCGGGCCTTTCAAAGCCTGGTCGATTTCTTCAAAGTTATTGTTATGTTCGTTGTGATGGTGAATGTGGTGCGCACCGAAAAGCGACTGCGCGGTTTGATATTGCTGGTGTTGTTGGCAAGTTGCGTGTTGAGTGTCGCCGCGTTGAGCGACTACGCGCATGGCAATCTCGTGTTGCAAGGTAGACGCATCGCGGGCGTTATCGGCGGACTGTTCAGCAACCCGAACGATTTGGCGCTTCACCTGGTAACGATGATTCCGATTAGTCTCACCATGTTCTTTGGATCGCGGGGACCGCTTCACAAGACCCTTTATCTTATTTGCTCATTGCTGTTGACGGTGGGATTGGTAGCAACTTTTTCACGCGGAGGCTTTCTCGGTTTTGTTTTCGTGATTGCGTTCCTGGTTTGGAAACTCGCGCGCCGCAATCGAATAATCTTCGGCGCAGTGGCTCTCACTTTAGTTATGGCGGCGGTGGCACTGGCCCCGGGCGCTTATCGCAGCCGCCTCGCCACCACCAGCGACGACTCCGCGGCGGCGCGCACCGACGACCTCAAGCGTTCGATCCTGGTTGCCGCTCGCCATCCGCTCTTTGGCGTAGGGATGGACAATTACATTCTCTATTCAAACATGAACAAGGCCACGCACAATGCCTACACGCAGGTCGCCGCCGAAATGGGTTTGGCCGCTTTCGTATTCTACGTGTGGTTTCTTGTAAGTCCCTTCAAGCGTTTGCGTCGCATTGAACTGGCAACCGGAACCAGCAAACGCAAGCCGCCGGTCTATTACCTCACGATCGGTTTACAGGCGAGCCTCGTGGGTTATCTGGTCGTCAGTTTCTTCGCGTCCGTCGCTTACCTCTGGTACGTCTATTACCTGGTGGCTTACGGCGTTTGCTTGCGACGGATTTACGCCAGAGTTGCCGAGGATCCGGAGTCTGCCTCGAACTCAAAATTACAGTCTGCCATGATTTCGCCAACGGGCCAGTCGCATCAGTCCTCGTCTGTCGATGTGAATAGAACTGTTGCCGTGGGAGGGAAATATCGATGACGCCTCCAACGATCGACAAAAGCAAGATGAACTCAACGCCGGCTGACCCTCAGGTAAGCGTCATCATCCCCGCCTACAAAGTCGCGCCTTTTATCAAGGCAACGCTGGATTCAGTCATCGCGCAAACATTTAGCGACTACGAGATCATCGTGATCAATGACGGATCACCAGACACAGAGGAACTCGAGAAACACCTCAAGGCTTATGCCGATCGGATCACCTACATTCAACAGGCAAACCAGGGCGCCGGCGCGGCGCGAAATGCCGGGCTGCGAGTTGCGCGCGGAGAATTCATCGCATTTCTCGACGGGGACGATCTCTGGCTGCCGGAATTTCTCCACGAACAACTCGTTCTTATCAACCATGGCACCGGGTACGATCTGGTTTACGCCGACGCTCGAAATCTCAATGGGCCGAGTCTTAGCCGCACAACGAACATGGACGTCAATCCTTCAGCCGGTCCCGTAACGGCGGAGAGTTTGATATCCGGAAAGTGCACCGTGATCACGTCGAGCGTGGTGGCCCGTCGCGCCTGCATTATCGAAGCAGGACTGTTCGACGAAAACTTTCCCAACTCTCAGGATTTCGATCTGTGGCTGCGACTGGCGAAGCTGGGCGCTCGCATGAACTATCAAAAGAAGGTCCTGGTTCACCGCAGAGTCTACGCGGGCAGCCTCGCTTCCAATCCCCTCAAGTCGTTTGCAGGTGAAATCAGCGTGCTTGAGAAAACCAGAAGAAGAAGTGACCTGACCAGGGACGAACACACCGCCATCCTTCGCACTCTTAATCTACGCCGCGCCACTGTGGAAGTTTTCAAAGGAAAGCAGCAACTGTCGGAAGGAGAATTTGATTCCGCACTCGCGGCTTTTCGGATTGCCAATGACCATCATCACAGCTTGAAACTGCAACTCGTAATATTCGGTTTACAAATCGCGCCGCGCTTGCTGCAAAGAGTTCACCGTCTGCGAGCTGCTTAACCTCGCGCATCGCCATCACGCATGTCACAAGACAAGATTCACAAAAGCGACGCCCGCAATCATCCGCCTGAGTATTTCATGACGGACCACCTGCAGGCTGACCTCGGAGCGCGCACTGCTCGCGGAGGGGCGGTAACCGTTGTCTCCCACTCGCTGAGATTTGCAATCACGATCGCGGCCACCGGCGTGATGGCGCGTCTGCTCAGGCCCAGTGACTATGGGTTGATTGGAATGGTCGCGTTCTTCACCAACTTCGTGGCGATGTTCAAAGACCTCGGACTCTCGCTGGCCACAATTCAGAAGTCGGAAGTAAGCCGTGAACAAGTCAGCACTTTGTTTTGGCTCAATGTAATTTTCAGCATCGCCATAACGATATTCACAATTGCCCTGGCTCCGTTCGTTGCCTGGTTTTACGGTGACCCGCGACTGCTCGCCGTCACGGTGGTTACGGCGATCGGTTTTGTGCTCGGTGGTTTGGCCGTGCAGCACGAAGCGTTGCTCCGCCGGCAAATGCGTTTCTTCTCGCTCGTGTCTATCGTCCTCGTCTCAACAATAGTTGGCTATGTCGTGGGAATTTTCATGGCCTGGCGCGGCTATAGCTATTGGTCACTTGTTTTCAGTCAATTGGCTTTGCTGGTTACTAACACCACGGGCGTCTGGTTGGTGTGCCGCTGGCGCCCAGGTTTGCCGAGACGATATTCCGGCGTGCGTTCGATGCTCGCGTTTGGCGGTAACTTCACCGGCTTCTCAATCATTAATTACTTCTCGCGAAATCTTGACAATCTTCTGCTGGGAAAAGTTTGGGGCGCAAACGAGCTGGGACTTTACAACCGGGCTTACCAATTAATGACTTTGCCTATCGATCAAGTAAACGAACCGGTCACTTCGGTGGCGATTCCCGCGCTTAGTCGTATCAAGGATGACGACCAAAGATACCGGCAAGCCTACCTCCGAATGCTGGAGAAGATTGCCATGTTCACGATGCCGGCAATCGCGTTCATGATGGCCTCGTCCGATTGGATCGTGCAGGTAGTGCTCGGGCCGCAATGGTCCGCCACCAGCCGCATATTTTTGTTGTTGGGAATTACCGGACTCTTCCAGCCAATTGCGAACACTACGGGCTGGCTCTTTCTGACGCAGGGCCGCAGTCGCCACATGTTGCAGTGGGGTTTTATCAGCGGTCCGCTGACAATGGGTTCGATTCTGCTGGGCCTGCCGTGGGGCGCCGTGGGCGTGGCTACCTCATACGCTCTCACGCGAGTGTTGCTGACCGACCCGCTGCTGTTCTGGTTCGTAGGCCGCACCGGGCCAGTGCGCACGAAGGATTTCTACCGCACGATTGCTCCGTTTACGTTCGCGTCTGCGGCTGCTCTGGCCGCCTCATACGCGGTCCGAATTTTTGTCCAGCTTGATAATCCCGTAGTTGGACTCATTACCCTTTTTATTACTACGGCGGCGGTCACGCTTCTTTGTCTGGCCGCATTGCCGGCGGGCCGGTTGGCGCTGGTCGACATTAAGGCAACGATTGCGCTCATGTTGAAACCGAAAGCAGAACCGGTGCTGGCGCGGTAAGTTTATGAAAAGAGCGACTAAGAAATTGATTCCGTCCAGGTTGAAGAAAGCCGTCAAGGCTCTCGTGCGAAGCTTCAGCCTTCATCGCAGCCTGCGCGCGATTTCCAGACTACACGACGGCGAGTTGCCGACCCGCGCAATGCTGGAATCGCTGAGTTTTGGGTGGGGCAATGATGGCTACGCCGCCAATATTGATTATCTTCAGGAAGTCGCAAAAAATGCCGCCGCGACTGATGGTCCAATCCTGGAGTGTGGCAGTGGACTAACAACCATACTGCTGGGGATGCTGGCCGGTCGTCGCGGTGTTGAAGTTCATTCACTCGAACACTCCGCCGTGTGGCGACAACGGATCGCAACAGTCTTAACAAGAAACCGTATCGCTAATGCAGCAGTGTTGAATTCGCCGCTGCGCGACTATGGCGACTTCTCGTGGTATGACCCGCCGCTACAAAAGCTGCCGCCTCATTTTCAACTTGTAGTTTGTGATGGTCCTCCCGGCCAGACCAAAGGCGGCCGTTATGGACTCCTGCCTGTTTTCGGCGCGCGCCTACGAGAAGGGACAGTGATTGTACTTGATGATGCGAATCGTCCCGCCGAAGTCGAACTGGTAAATCGATGGCAGGATGAAGTTGATCTCGACGTCGAGGTCTTTAATAAACCGTCAGGCACTTTTGCCCGGCTGGTAAAGCTTTCCTAAAAACTTATGTGTGGAATAGCAGGATTTGTCGAC